>DASYYE010000539.1:0-3681 GCA_035946955.1 Streptosporangiaceae bacterium
GTTCGCTGGCTTCCAGCACACGGCGTTCCGGCTGGAACTGCAAGACGCCTACGTCGAGCCGTGTGAGCAGGCCCTGCTGGCGGCGTTCCTGGCCGGGCACCCGTTCCCGGCGGCCGATGTGCCCGAAATGCAGGCCTGGTACGACCAGGTGGCCACGCAGGCGCGTGAGGGCAAGCGCGTTGAGCGGGTGCGTGTCCACCGCGAACCGCCAACTGGCTACCAGCGGTTCGAACGCTCGCTAGACAAGTTGAACTTGGCAGCGGGGGAGAGCATCAGTTACCTGACCCGCCAGCAGGCATACGCCATCGGACTGCTGCCAGCCGCAGGCGGTAGGGACTGGTGGCTGCTGGACTCTTCCTGGTTGCTGCTGATGTCTTTCGATGAGGACGGCCAGCGCATCCGCAACGAACTGACCAGCGATCCGGCTGTTGTGGTACAGGCGTGCGCTTGGCGAGATTTGGCACTGCACCATGCCATACCATCCCGGGTTTCGCATGTAGCGGCCTGAACAGGAGAATGATCGTCTCGTGGAGCCGGTGGAGGAGTGGCTGAGCCAGCCCGGAGGGCTGGCGGCCCGCCTGCGCGCACTGCGTGTGCGGGCGGGCCTGTCCGGTAAGCAACTCGCCGACACCCACGGCTGGGCACAGTCGAAGGTCTCCCGCATCGAGACTGGCCACCAACTGCCCTCGGTGGCCGACATCCACGCCTGGGCTGGCACCACCGGCGCAGACGCCGACACCCTCACCAACCTGCTGCGCGCCCGTGAGGACGCCCGCATCGCCCACGCGACATTCGCCCAGCGCATGCGCCGCGGCCAGGCCAAGGTCCAGCAGACCTACAACGACCTGGTGGCTGGCGCCACCCTTGTCCGCCACTTCGAGACCGTCTACATCCCCGGGCTGCTCCAGGTGCCCGGCTATGCCCGCCGCGTACTGGAGGAGATGGTCACCCTGCACGGCCCGGCGGCCGGCGACGTGGCAGCCGCCCTGGCCGGACGCCTCCAGCGCCAGCAATCCCTCTACGACCCCGCCAAGCGGTTCGAGTTCCTGCTCGCCGAGCCAGTACTGCGGTTCCTGCTCGTGCCGCCGCCGGTGATGCTGGCCCAGCTCGACCGCCTGCAGACCGTCATCGGCCTGGACAACGTGCGCTTTGGGGTGGTCCCGATGGGCACCCAGCTCGCGACCACACCCCAAAACAGCGTCCAGATCTACCTGGGCGAGCAGACCATCGCGGTCACCGAGACCTTCATCGGCGAGACCTGGCACCGCAACAGCGACGCCGACGCCTACGGCCGGGCCCTCGACCGCATGTGGGAAGAAGCCGTCACCGGCGACGACGCCCGGCGGCTGATCACCGCCGCATCCATAGCCCTCTTAAACTCAACCTCCACGTCAGCCGCCAGCTCAGTGAGCCGCTGACACGGGGCAGGATCGGCAGTTAGCGGTTCTCTGGCTCGTCTGGCGGGTACAGCGGCGTTTCCGGGCCGGGACGCCGGATCGGGCCGAAGGACTGCTCGTATTTGGTCATGTTCTCGTTCAGCGCGCGCAGGAGGTCGAAGATCACTCCTGGCGGTATCCGCACCCGTGCTGTGAGCTCCTGCAGGGCCTCGATGACTTGGCTGCCGTCAGGAGCGGCTACCTGGTGTGGCGGCTGCGCGTGGACCATGAAGTCGAGGGTGAACTCATTGGCCGTGTGCCAGATGGCCACGCTGTTGGCGTAGGCGCCCCCCACCATGGCCGGGTCGAAGTGGACCTGACCCATGACACGCAGTGGTTCCGGAGGTGGAGTAGTCAAAGCTGTCGCCTCCCAGCGGGTACGACCCTCACTGTAAGACCGCGGCGGCCTGCTCCTCCTGCGGGAGCAGGCTGGCGGTCCCGTTCACCCGGCGCCACGACGATGCCCCGAGCGTGTGGGCCAGGTGGGGCTCCACTATCCCGGTCATGGCGGGCACGGTCACGGCCTGGCCGGTCTCGGCCGACAGGCTCGTGACCCCCGCGTCGCGGATGCCGCACGGCACGATGCGGTCGAACCAGCTGAGGTCACAGTCGCAGTTGAGCGCGAACCCATGCATGGTGACGCCACGCGAGACCCGGATGCCGATCGCCGCCACCTTGCGGTCCTGGCCGCCGCCGGTGACCCATACCCCGCTGCGTCCCTCCACCCGGCACGTGGTGACGCCCAGCTCGGCACAGGCCTGGATCAGTGCCTCCTCGATCGCACGCACGTGCGCGATGACGTCCACCGGCTCGTCCAGCCTGACGATGGGGTAGCCCACCAGTTGCCCGGGCCCGTGCCAGGTGATCTTCCCGCCCCTGTCCACGTCCACCACGGGGATCCCGGGGTCGGTCAGCGGCCGGTCCAGTGCGCTCGTGCGCTTGCCCGCGGTGTAGACCGGCTCGTGTTCCAATAGCAGGCATGTGTCACCGATGGTGCCGTCCACGCGTTCGGCGTGGAGGCGCCGCTGCAGATCCCACCCCGCCACGTAGGGGACCGCGCTGGCGCCGAAGCCAGCGTGCGCGAAGACCAGTTCACCTGCCATAGGGCCAGCCTATGGCGAGCCGGCCCAAGGCGCCGACGCACGGGTTGCACCGGGCTGCCCAGCGGGAACACCAGGACTGTAGGGGTTTTTGAGCGGGTTGCCACCCAGTGGAGACGATGGTGCCAGATTACGAAGCTGAGTTGCGGCGGATGAGTCCTGAGGAACGGGCCCGCCTGGCGCGGGCACTGGCCGACTTCGACGCGACGTGCCTGACTTCGGACCCGAATCTGAGACACCCCGGGCGGTTCCTCACCATCGCGGCCGTGGGGTGCGGGCTGATCCTCGCCGCCTGGATCGGCCTGCTCGCGGTCACGCTGCCGCACTACTTCCGGGTCGGCGGCGGATGGCGGCTCGCCTGGGTCGGCTTTGACGTGGGCCTGCTGGCCATGTTCGCCGCTACCGCGTGGGCGGCCTGGAAGAAGCGTCAGGTCTTGATCACGTGCCTGGTGGTGCTGGCCACGCTGCTCACCTGCGACGCGTGGTTCGATACCACGCTGGACATCCGCACCGGCGGGTTCTTCCTCAGCCTCCTCTCGGCACTGCTCATAGAGTTGCCGCTCGCCGTCATCGCGCTCGGCGCAGCCAGGCGCCTGTTGCGGCTGACGATCGGGTGGCTCGAGGTTTTGGAGGGGGTGAGCGGTCCGGTGCCCCCTTTCTGGCGCGTGCCCCTTTACGGCAACACGGCTCTGGGCTATAGGGATCTGCTGCGCACCCCGACCCGCGCCCAGAGGCCCTCTCCGAACACTGGTGGCGGATGAACACCCAGCGGGCGGTCCTAGCTCTGGACGTTTGGCCTGGCGGTGGTGGGTAGCCGAATAGCTATGCCGAAACCCACCCGTGCCTGCGACCCGGATGTGGTCCAGCGCCTGGACGAGGTCAGGATCGCCCTAGCTGATCTGGGGACGGCGCTCGGGCGGGAGGATGACCTCGGCCGGATCCTGCGGGGCGGTGTAGACCAGGTGATACGTGCTATCCCCGGTGCTGACATGGCCAGTGTGACCGTACTACGGAACGGGACCGCAAAGACGGCGGCAGCTACCAGCGCCCGGGTCTGGGGGATTGACGCTGACCAGTATGCGGCCGGGGACGGGCCATGCCTGGAAGCGGCCCGCACTGGTGGGATCGTGCGGGTGGGGGGTGGA
>DASYYE010000540.1:0-2351 GCA_035946955.1 Streptosporangiaceae bacterium
CTGGGATGCGCCGGCCGGCCATCGGCTCGCGACCCGGCTCGGCCAGCTCGTCCGGCGGCTCGAAAGCCTCGGTCCCGGCGAGATTCCCGGCAGCGTGCGCTGGAACCGCGATCCGGGCGAATGGTGGCGGCCGCAGTACCGGGCGCTGCTGGAGGACGGCCGCTGGCCGGCTGCGGCCTGCCAGTGGGCTGAGCGCATCCTGGCAAGGCTGGACACGCCGCCGACCGGGTTCGGGGGCTGGTACAGCGAGATGCTGATCGGGGGTGACGGCTCGTGTGTGATGATCGACTGGACCACTGCTGGTGCGAACTGGACCGGCGCGCAGGCGGCGATCTGCATGGAGGTGCTCGCCGGATGGGGCGAGCCGCACAAGCGGGACCTGGCCCGGCATTTCCTGCGCGGGTACGCACCGGCCGGCCTGAATAGGCCCGAACTGGATGAGCTGCGCTTGTGGGCCGTCCATGGATCCCTGGGCTGGGCCATGCTCAGTCACCCACCCGACGAGGAGGTACGGAGGGCAGCAGACATCGTGCGCCGGTGCGAGACCTTCGATGACCCAGCGGAGTGGTTCTGACCCCGTGGACTGACTCGTCTAGACAGGGACCATGTCAGTCAGGTCGTGGATGTGGCGTGCCACGCCGTCCACGTCGCTGATCTGGCTCACCACGTCATCCACCTCGACGATGGTGTCGCCGACGTCGTGGAACACGTCCACAGTGGCCGGCTGGGCCAAGGCCGCGGCCCGGCTGCGCTCGGGGGCGCCAGCCCCACGCAGGGATGGCTCCCTGACCCCGGTGAGCACAGGCTCGTTCTGCAGTTCCGCAAGGGCGAAGTTGTCCGAGACCTCGCGCAGAACCTGTGACAGTGGCGTCTCCAGTGCCGTGCAGATGGCCGCGAGCAGTTCCGAGGAGGCCTCCTTCTGCCCCCGCTCGACCTCGGACAGGTACCCCAGTGAGACCCGGGCTGCCGCGGATACCTCGCGGAGGGTGCGACCCTGCCGCAGGCGCAACCGCCGCAGCACGTCACCAAGGAAGTGACGAAGCAGGACCATGGTCGCGCTCCCTTCGCGAAGCCGTCGTGATGCCTCCACGGTACCCGCCCTTACCGACAGTAGGGGAGACCACCCTCAGGCGTGTTCGCTGTTGACGTAACGCTGTCATCATCGAAGTTGGTCCGCCATGGTAGACCACAGCAGGCTCAGGCACTCCTCAACAGTGGCCCGCCGCACCTCATTCCGGCCGCCCGCCAGTGCAAGAGTCCGGGTCACACAGTCACCTGCGGTGCTCACAGCGATGTGCACTGTCCCTGGGGCCTTGCCCTCGGCCGGGCCGGGTCCGGCCACCCCGGTGGTCGCCACCGCGACCGAGGCGCCAAGCTGCTCACGTGCTCCCTGGGCCATGGCCTGTGCCACGCCGGGATCGACCGCGCCGTGGCGGGCCAGCAGGTCGGCGGGCACGCCGAGCAGGGCTGTCTTCAGGTCGCTCGCGTACGCGACGACCCCGCCGCGGAACACCTCCGACGCCCCCGGCACGTCGGTGATGGCCGCAGCCAGCAGGCCACCGGTCAGTGACTCGGCAACGGCCAGGCTGAGCCCCCGCTCGGCGAACAGGGCGATGATCTGGGCAGGGCTGCCTGCCACCGTCACCGGCCGCCTCCCGGCACGGGAGAACGCAGCCGAGCCCACCGCAGGACATAGTCAGCACCGGTGACCACGGTGACGACCACAGCAGCGCCCATGGTCACCTCCCTGGCAACACCGATGGGCCCAGGCAGCATGTACAGCGAGATGGCGAGCACCTGCAGGATGGTCTTGACCTTGCCGCCCCGGCTGGCGGCGATGACGTAGCGGTGCACCACCAACAGGCGCAGGGCGGTGACACCAGCCTCGCGCGCCAGCACAACACCCGTGACCCACCAAGGGAGCTGCCCCAGCGCCGAAAGGGTGACCAGCGCCGACCCGGTCAGCGCCTTGTCAGCTACTGGGTCCGCGATCTTCCCGAAGTCGGTGATGAGGCCACGGCTCCGTGCGATACGCCCATCCAGGAGGTCGGTCACGGAGGCGGCCAGGAAGGTCCCGAACGCCACCACCCGCCACACGGGGCCACCGGCGACCAGGCAGACCACCACGACCGGAGTCATGCCCAGGCGCAGGACGGTCAGCATGTTGGCGGGGTTGACCAGGCCGGGGGCGTCGCGGCCCGCTGCGGCACCAGCCCCTGCGGCACCAGCCCCTGCGGCACCAGCCCCTGCGGCACCAGTCGCTGCCGCGCCCGCGGGAGCCCACTGGCCGCGGTCCCGGGCCCCGGGCGCACCCGGTGCGCCCGGGGGGTTCACAGGCGCGCCAGCAGGAA
>DASYYE010000541.1:0-51718 GCA_035946955.1 Streptosporangiaceae bacterium
CGCCCGGTCCCAGCCCTGGCTACACGGCCGACACTCCCCGATGAATGTGCTGCCATGGACAATCTTTTGTCCGCCAGCGCACATCGATCACTGTGATGATCGTTGTGGCTCTTGGCGTGGGACGTTCTTTTGTCCATGAGCGCACATCGATCTTGGTGGACAGGGTTGTGGGTTTTGCTGTGGTCACACGCGGGTGGCGTCCCGGGGCACATCCACTACGTCGTCCAGCCAGTCGCCAGGCAGCAGATGGCCGAAGGCCAGCAGGTCTGTCGCTCGCTTCCGGGGCGCCCGAGGGCGCTGTCTTCGCCTTAAGTCGCCGTAAAGGCGCAGAGGTATAAAAGGCATATACCCAGGTCAGACAGGCGGTTTGCCACCTAGGATCGGACGCATGCGGCGCTCCGCAGACATGGCGCGGCAGCCAACTGAGGGTCCAGACGGCAATGGGGAGGCTGGTCCCGCGCTCACCACGCTGCGGGCGGCGGCGGTCAAGGCCGTGGTGTTCGTCCGCTGCGTCGTCATTGTGTACCTGGCCAGTCAGGTGGTTCTCTGGCACGCTTTCTACGCCGCCGACCCATGGCGCCTGGTCGGGCCCTGTGTGGCAGCGGCCTGGGCTGGGGCCATAGCGGTCAACCTGCGGCGCTGGCCACCGTGGCAGTCTGCCGCCCTGGACGGTGGCGTGGGCGTGGTGCTCGCGCTAGCCGCTGGCTGGTGTGTGCCGCCCGCCTTGCGCGGTGAGGCCCAGAGTTGGCTCTACATCTACCTCGCGGGCCAGGTCCAGGTCACCGCGTGGTTCGCGCCGCTATCGGCCGTCGCCCCGGTGGCCCTGGTCAGAAGCGCTGCCTACTGGGCTGGTGCCGCGCTGACGCCCGTAGCCGCGTCCAGCGTGCTGTCAGCTAGTGCGTTTGGTACGCCCGCCAAGTCAGCTGTGTTCCTGCTCGTCGGCACCGCGGCCGCACTAGCGGGCTTCGAGGTGCTCCGGCGCAGGGCGGTCAAGGAGGACGCCGCGCTCGGCCTGGCTTACCAGGAGGCTCGTGCGGAGTACATCGTCCTGCACCGCAACATCGAGCAGCGCGAGCACGAACGGCTGATACATGACACCGTGCTCAACACGCTGACCGCCCTCGCGCGTGTGACCGACACTGACCGGGCTGAGGTGGTCGGCCGCTGCCGCACCGACCTCACGTTGGTGGAGCGCGCCCTCAGCAGCGCGGGTGAGTCAGCCACGGGCGATGAGGCAGCAGGTGACGGCCTAGTCAGGGAGATCAGGGCGGTCGCCGACGAGATGCGTGCACGTGGCCTCGAAGTGCACGTCGATGTGGGAGCCGCCGCAACAGGCCCGGAGGGGGGCCCAGGTGCGCCCGGGCGACTGGCGGTGCAGACCTGCGTGCCGGCCGTCCCGGTGGGGGTTGGTGCCGCGATCGTGCACGCGCTTCGCGAGGCCCTGGCCAACGTGGCTGCTCACGCTGGCACGGGGGAGGCATGGGTCTCGGTCAGCCAGCCGTCACCCGGCGGAGTGCGGGTGAGCGTGCGTGACGAGGGCGTGGGGTTTGACCCCAGCCAGGTCGATCCAGTGAGGCTGGGCGTACGGCGTTCGATCGTCGAGCGCCTCGCCGACTGCGGTGGTCGTGCATTGCTGTGCTCGGCCCCGGGGGAGGGCACCATGGTGACTTTGGCCTGGGATGCGGTGTCCCCGCCCTGGCAGCCAGGCTGTCCTGGCGAGCGGCATGAGCTTGGGCGCGCCATGAGCGCGGCAAGACCGGACGAGGCGGTGTGGGATGCCTATGAGCCAGAACTTCCCCGCGCGCTCGGTGTCGCGGCAGCGATCTTGCAGCTCATCGCGCTGATCCAGTTGGTCGTGTCCCTGCATGGATACCGGTACCCGGGACTCTCGGTGGGTGTGTGGCTCGGGTTGCTCGCGGTCGCCGCGTGGCTGGTGCCGCGTGCCATGGCGCGCGGTCTCACGTCAACGGAGGCTGCCGTGGCGGTGGCCGTCCCGGTCGCCGCTGTCGCCCTGGTCGGCTGGGACCGGTTGCCCACCGCAGCCGGAGCCGCGGACTGGTCGGTCGTGGGCGCCGGGTGGCTGCTCGCGCTGCTCGCCCTGAGCCGTCCGTTCTGGGTCTGCGCATGCGGGGCCTTGCTGGTGTTCGCCGCGCACGCGGTGATCGTTTTCGGTGCTCTCCGGGTCTCGCCGATGAGCCTGACCTTGCTCATGGGGGCTGCCTACCCACTGAGCGCGATCCTCGGGCTGATTGGCGGCCTGCGTCCTACGCTGCGCGCGTACGCCGGCGTGGCCGCGCGCCGCGCCAAGTTGGCGAACCGCGCCACAGCCGAGCGCGCTGCCGGGCAGGCGGTCCGCCAGGACCGGCAGGCCCGGCTCGACTTGCTGGAGGCGGAAGTGCTGCCGCTGCTGCGGGGCATCGCCGCTGAGGTCCTGGACCCGGCTGGCCAAGCGGTCAGGGAGCGCTGCGCGCGCGACGCGCGAACGCTCCGCCAGGTCCTGGTGGACCGGGTACGCGGCACGACAGGGCTGCTCGGCGAACTGGCGCCCGCCCTGCGGGCCGCCGAGGACCGGGGGCTGCCGGTGGAAGTGCAGGTGGTCGGGAGCCCTGAGGTGCCCTCCCCAGAGGTCGCGGGCGCCACCCTGGCAGCGGTCGACGGCGTCCTCCGCGCGCTCCCGCCACACCAGGTCACGCTCACAGTCCTTGCGGACGGTGAGGAGGTGGAGCTGTTCATGACGTTCGCCCAGCCGCCCCAGGGCACGCCGCAGGTTGCCGGGCTGGGGCGGAGCGTGCCCGCCCGGGCACGCTGGCGCGCAAGAGTGGACGCTGGCGGCGACGGCTCGGGATGCCTCGAAGTTCGCTGGCGCACGGCAGTGGCATGACCGCGGGCGGCGCCGCAGCGATCGATGTCGCGGCCGTTGACGACCATCCGGTGGTACTCGGCGGCGTGGCTGGCTGGGTCTGTGCGGCCGGGAGCGGGATCCGTGTGGTCGGCACGGCTGCGACCGTGGATGAGCTCCTGGCCGGGCCTGGACGGCGGGCACACGTCGTCCTGCTCGACATCCAGCTCGATGACGGGACTGAGGTCGGCCGCAATGTGGCGGCGGTCCGCGCGGCTGGGCCCGCTGTCCTCGTGCTCTCCGCCTCCGACCAGCCGCACTCCGTCCGGGCGGCGATCCGCGCTGGTGCACTCGGTTACGTGCTGAAGAGCGAAGAGGCGTCCGCCGTCCAGGAGGCTATTAGGACGGTCGCTGCGGGAGGCGACTGGGTCTCACCCCGCCTCGCCTACATTCTGGCCACCGACGACGCCCCGGACCGGCCGGTCCTGTCCACACAGGAAACACGTGTGCTGCAGTTGTACGCCACCGGGATGGCGATGAAATCCGTTGCGCACCGGATGGGGATCAGCGAAGACACCGCAAAACAGTATGTCGGAAGGGTTAGGCAGAAGTACTCACGGGCCGGGCGCTCCGCAGGGACTAAACTTGAGTTGTACTATCGAGCCGTCGAGGACGGGCACCTCCCCCCTCACCCCTGACCGTGGACTCCCCCTCCCGGTCCCAGGGGCCATCGCGAGATACCCGTCCTCGACCCTCGTATTTCCGAATCACAATCTATGCCCTCCACCTGTATCAGTCATGACACCTGTTCGGGTGTCACGGACGCTGTGCCGGTGGCCTGTACCCGTCGCGTGCCCATATCCGTGACGATCGCGCTGGGCCTTTCCCGCTTTCCGTGCGGCATACCGGGTGCCTTTCCGGCCGGTCCCGTATTGCGCCGCCGATGGTCAGCGGCGTCTGTCACGTGGGTTCGCTGTTTCCGGAGTGCGACGCCATCGTCACGCTACTGGCTGTTGACCTGCGGACACGCCTCTGTTAATCTCATACTAAACTATTAGGAAACTTTCCTAATAGTTTTATCACGCTGGTGCAGCGGGCTCCATCACGCTGGTGCGGGGCGTGACGCCGAGGCGACGGCACACACCGGCAACAGCACGGTGGCGATGCTTGCACGTCTGTCACCACGCCCCGTTCCTCACCGTGGAGTGACGATGAAGGCACCGTCAGACCCCTCATCGCGGGAGCCGCTGCCCTGGCAGCGCTCGCTGGCCCCCTGGCGGCGGCCTTACCCTCGGCGTCGGCCGCTTCGGGGGTCATCGCCACGTTCACCAAGACCCAGGACTGGGGTTCCGGTCGTGCTCGGGTGGTTCTGGCGGCTCGGGTGGCACCGGCACCGGCGGTGGCAGCGGAGTCTCTGCCCCAGCCGGGCTCACCGTGACCGGCACGACGTCCTCCAGTGTCTCCCTGTCCTGGCAGGCGGTGAGCAACGCCAGTTCGTACCTCGTCCTGGAGAACGGGTCCCAGACGGCCTCCACCACCTCGACCAACGACACCGTCAGCGGCCTGGCGGCCGCGACCACCTACACCTTCACCGTGGAGGCCCGGGACTCCGCGGGAGCCACTTCACCGCCGAGCAGTCCCGTGACCGCGACCCCCCAGTCCAGTGGCGGCGGCGGTGGCGGCAGCTTCGCGGTAGCCCTCTATGTGGACATGACCAACAACCAGGAAGGCATGCTCGACAAGGCAGCCGCGGCAGGGCTGAAGGCGTTCACGGCCGCGTTCGTGATCGGAGCGGGTTGCACCCCCATCTGGGGCGACACCCTGCCGGTGACCAACGACCCGGCCGTCACCTCGGAGATCACCAAAGCCGAGTCCGAGGGCGCACAGCCGATCGTGTCCTTCGGTGGCGCGGACGGCGTTGAGCTCGCGCAGTCCTGCCCCAACCTCTCCAACCTCGAGTCCGCCTACCAGACGGTGATCAACACCCTGCATGTCAACCACATCGACTTCGACGTCGAGGGCGCAGCGATCGCCGACACCGCATCCAACAACCTGCGGTTCGAAGCCATCAAGGAACTGGAGTCCGCCAACCCCGGCCTGGTGGTCTCGGTGACGATCCCGACCTTCCCGACCGGCCCGGACTTCAACGGCGATGCCTTCCTGCAGCAGGCGGCCAGTGACGGTGTGTCCATCAACGTGGTCAACGTCATGGCCATGGACTACTACAGCGGGTTCGACCCAGCGAACATGGGTTCCGACGCGGTCGAGGCGGCACAGAGCACCCTGTCGTTCCTCAAGACACTGTTCCCCGGCGCGACCTACGCCATGGTCGGCGTCACCCCGATGGTCGGGCAGAACGACGACTCGGCCGAGGTGTTCAGTGAGGCTAATGCCCAGACCCTGGTGAGCTTCGCGGAAGCGAACCACCTGGGGCGGCTGGCGTTCTGGTCCGTGGACCGGGACCAGCCGTGCGGCGGCAGCGCCCAGGGGCTGCCCGCATGTTCGGAGATCAGTCAGCAGCCGCTGGACTTCACCAGGATCTTTGACCAGTTCTGACCAGCCACCCGGCCTGGGGCGGTCGCCACCGCCGCCCCGGCCGGGACCGAGGGGGGCCTGGGCGCGGTCCGCGCCCAGGCCCCCGTGTGTCTGGTCAGTGACCGGGTCAGCTCGTGATGGACGGGCTGGTGCCCTTGTACATCCCGAGTGACCAGTTCCGGTTCCCGGCGTTGCCGACGGTCCACAGGCTGGTCGTGTTGGCTTCGAAGGCGACTTCGTAGCCACCGTTGGACAGGCTGGTGATGGCCGGGCTGCTGGTGTTCATCATGCCGAGGTTCCAGGCGCCATGGCTGTCCGAGCCCACGGTCCACAGGCTGGTCGTGTTGGCCTGGAACGCGACTTCGTAGCTGCCGTTGGTCAGGCCGGTGATGGCCGGGCTGGTGCCCTTCATCATGCCGAGTGACCAGTTCCGGTTCCCGGCGCTGCCGACGGTCCACAGGCTGGTCGTGTTGGCCTCGAAGGCCACCTCATAGCCGCCGCCCGCCAGCGCCGCGATGGCCGGGCTGCTGGTGGTGTTCATACCGAGGTTCCAGGCTCCGTGGTTATCCGAGCCCACGGTCCACAGGCTGCTCGTGTTGGCCTGGAACGCGACTTCGTAGCTGCCGTTGGTCAGGCCGGTGATGGCCGGGCTGGTGCCCTTCATCATGCCCAGTCCCCAGTTCCGGTTCCCGGCGGTGCCGACGGTCCACAGGTCACCCGTGTTGGCCTGGAACGCGACCTCGTATCCGCCGCCGGCCAGTGCGGCGATGCTCGGGCTGGTGCCGGCCATCATGCCGAGGTTCCAGGGACCGTGGCCGTCGGCCCCGACGGTCCACAGGCTGCCGGTGTTGGCCTGGAACGCGACCTCTTCGCCGCCGTCGTCCAGCCTCGCCACGCTCGGGTTGGTGCCAGCCATCATGCCGAGGTTCCAGGGACCACGGCCGTCGGTGCCCTCGGTCCACAGGCTGGTGGTGTTGGCTTCGAACGCCACCTGGTACGGGGCGGTGCCGCCGCCGCTGGACAGCACACAGCCGTTGGCGGCATTGCTCCACAGTGGCTGGACCGGGAACGTCCCGGCGACGGTGGCGATGTTCGCCAGGTCGAACCAGGCGCACTTGTCGCCGATCTCGTTACCACCGGCGTCGTACCAGGCGTTGAGCAGCGGGTCGGTGATCGCTTCGGCGAGTTCGTGGCCTTCCACGATGCTGACGCCGTCCAGCTTGCCGTTGGCCCCGTTGACCGAGTCCTCGCCGCAGGCCGATCCCGCATCGGTCATGTAGGGGAGGTCCGTGTATGTCACGTCGGGGTCGGAGGCGACCACGCCGTGGTAGGCGCAGTACTGGGTGCCAAAACCGGAGGTTGAGTGCCCGGTCGGTGTGGCCACGACGATCTGGACGTTCGCCGAGTTCCCGGTGCCGAAATGGATCGCAGCTGCCTTGGCCTCGGCCTGGATCTGGGCGTCGGTGGGGGTGGCCGGGATGGGGGAGGGGTCGGACCAGGTGCCAGCGAGGAGGTTCTCCGAAGACCCGCCGCCGTACTGGTTGACCGTGGCCAGCCAGGGCGTGCCGCCCAGCGATGACAGGAACCTGTCGAGGTAGGCATGTTCACCGCTGGGGTCGGAGGTCCAGTCCCAGAAGTCCACGAAGACCCGGGGGGCGGACTGGACCGGCCCGCCGTGGTTGATCAGCGGACCACCGATTGGCTTTGGCTGGCCATGACGTGGCCTCGGCTGGATCGAGCGGTGGACACGGACATGTGAAACGGTGCTGGCGACGGCTGCGGGAACTGCGCCATAAGCAAGCGTGAATGTCACCGTAACGGCACTGAACCCGGCAAGGGCCCAACGGCTCGCCACACGGAGTGGCCTGTGCGGACTCGGGAACACCAAGATCCTCCCCTTTTCGGTCTTTGGCCGGGCAGTACCGTTCGGCTGGTACTGCCCGGCTATTCCCGAGCATGGTAAGGGGAGGGTATTGAGTATTGAATAGGTCCGCTTGCTCAGGCGCTCAAGTGTGGCTCAAGAGCAAGTAGCAGGTGGCGTCAGCGGGCGACGCCGCCGCGGTCGGTCAGTGGTGGCTGACCGCGGAACCCCAGGTACAGGATGAGCAGGTGGGGTGTGTGACGCTGGCGGACGCCGCGGGAGCTGCCGCACAGGCAACTGTCGCGGTCAGGGTGACGGCACCCAGGCCGACGAGGAACCAGCGGGCGATGCGATGGCTCGGGCCGGTGAATCTCGCAAACATGTAACCGCATCCTTTCGGCATTCACGGAGCACCGTGCGGGAGACGCACAGGTGCGAACGATGGCCGCCAGGCGCGGGGGACTGCTGTCAGGCTTCGCCGGGCTCGTCTTCGTCGGGCAGGTCGAACTCGCCGTCTTTCACGCCGAGCACGAACGCTTCCCACTCCTCAGGTGTGAATGCCAGCACCGGCCCGTCTGGTTTGCTGGAGTCACGCATGAGATAGAGCTTGTCGGCATCTGCCTTGTGCGGCCAGCGGGAGGTGTCCGTCGTAACGGTCACCTCGACACTGCCTGCCATTGCGTCTGGGTCAGCCACACGCACACGCTACCTGAATGGTCGCCGGTCCGTCGCGGGAGCCGCCGCCATTGCCTCTGGGCCAGCCACACGCACACGCTACCTTGGCTGCGGACCTCGAGCGGGCCGGCGCCCCCAGCCGCGTACGGCGGACCGGGCGCCAATGACGTGGCTCGCCCTGGCAAGCTCCTCGTCTGGGCCGCCGTCATCGTTAAGCCAGGAAAACAGGGCCACGAACACCACGGGCACGAAACAGACCCCGGCCACCGCCCAGACCAGACCCACCGTGACCTCCTGGTCAGCGACCGGGCCCAGCAGCCTGCCCACATGGTCGTAGGCGTGGAACTCGGCGTGGATAGCGAACCCGAGCGCGTAGGCGACCGCCCAGTTCCACCACATGGCTACCGCGGCGATCACCGCCCGCTGGGGTTTGGTGGTGTGTGGCGTCAGCGGGGGCGAGTCCACCAGTTGCACCCAGAGCAGGCCCCCGGCCAGCAGCACTATGGCCGCTTCCAGGTAGACCAGCCACGGGCTGGTTGCCAGTGCGTCCAAGAGCCCCTGCGTCCGCCAGGCCGTGCAGATCGCGATGTAGACCACCAGGGAAGACCAGGGGATCATGGCGGCGTTACGGCGGACGAGCCACGCATCGTAGCGCAGCAGAGGATCCGCCACGCGCAGTGCACGCCAGGGGGCGCCCAGTACGACCAGGGCGGGTGCGGCCATCGCGAAGACCACGAACTGCACCGACTCGGCGAACACGTAGCGCCGTGCCAGGGTCGCGACGGGTGGCACCAGGCAGACGACCACCAGCACCAGGCCAGCGAACGCGAGCCACCGCCGCCACCCCGCGTTCACGAGGATCCCCCGAAACGGGCCGACGCGGCGCGGAATGCCCCAGGGGCGGCGCCGTGCAGCCAGGCCGGGACACGCAGCCACCCCGGCACGTACACCAACCCGGCGTCACGTTCCACTGCGCGGACCACCGCGGCCGCCACACGTCCAGGGGCTACCGGCGCGGGCCAGCGGCGCCCATAGGGAGTCCCTCGCCGGTCGAAGAACGGTGTGTCGATCACTCCGGGCACCACCACACACACCCCCACCCCCTGCCCGCGGGTCTCGTAGGCGAGGCTCTCCGCGAACATCGCCAGGCCTGCCTTGGTCGCCGCGTACACGGCTTCGCCCGCCACACCAACGGCCCCGGCGATGGAGGAGACGAAGACCACCCGGCCCCGGCCCCGCTTGGTCATGCCGGGCACCAGCAGCCTGGTGAGCTGGATCGGGGCAGTGAGGTTGACCGCCACCAGTTCGGCGGTCTTCTCCGCGGTCATCTCGGCGACCGGGCCGGCCCAGCCAACACCCGCGTTGTTGACCAGCACGTCGACCCCGCCAGGGGCGGCCCGCAGCGCTGACTCGGCGGCATCCGCGGGGCCGTCGGGCGCCGCGAGGTCCGCTGGCAACGGGACCCCCCCGGTGGTGGCCGCCACGGCCGCGAGCCGCTCACGGTCACGCCCGGTGAGCAGCACCCTGGCCCCGGCGGCTGCCAGCACCGCCGCAGTGGCCGCGCCAATGCCCGACGAAGCCCCGGTCACCAGCGCCACCGCGCCATCCAGTCGCATGGCACACTTTCCCGCACGCCCCCCAGACCCCGCAAGCTTCCCCGCGAGCCGAAGGGCGCAGCGGCGCCTGGACTGACGAGCGAGGAGCGAGCGCAGCGAGTGAAGGAGCGAGGAGGGAAGGCGGCGTCTTCGGGCGCCCGGAGGCGAGCCGGACCAGCACAGCCCCTAGCCGGCGGCGGGTTTTCCTCCTACCGGCTGTAGCTTCTCGGACCAAACCCGCACGATGTCCCGCATGGAGAGCAGGCCGGTCACGTCGCGGCCCTCGACCACCACCAGGTGGCGGAACCCACCCTTGACCATCGTGTCGGCGGCCTGTTCCAGCGTCCACTCGGGCGATGCGAACACCACGTCCCCGGTGCGGTGCGAAGCGGCCATTTCGGTGTCCGGGTTCTGGCCAGCCCCTATGGAGTCGAGGATGTCACGTTCGGTCAGGATGCCTACGCCAGCGTGCTCACTGTCGATGACCACCGCGGCGCCGACACTGCGCGCCGACATCAGCCGGGCAGCTTCGCGGAGCGTGTGTGCGGGGCCGATCGTGAGGACCACCTTGGTCATGCCATCCCTAACCTTCATGTCCATCCCTCCCGGGCTGGTGGTTGGGTTCCCCGCACGTCGTTGTGCCCGTGGGCAGGCGCACGGGCGGCCGCGCTTGTGCCTTTGTGACCTGCTCGTCTCTAGCATCGGGGATGCCAGGCGTGAGGGCAAGACCCGCCGGGGCAAGCGTTTGCCCCGGGCTCATGAACCGGAGCTGAGCACGCTCAGCGCCTCCTCGTGCAACAGGCCATTACTGGCCACCACGCTGCCGCCATCGGGCGTGGGACGCCCGCTGAGGTCGGTGAACATGCCGCCGGCCTCCTCGACGATCACCTGGAGGGCAGCCAGGTCCCACAGTGACACCGCTGGTTCTGCCGACACATCTACGGCCCCCTCGGCCACCAGCATGTGCGACCAGAAGTCGCCGTAGGCCCGGGTGCGCCAGACCGACCGCCCAAGGCCCAGGAAACCCGCCAGCATGCCCTTCTCCTCCCAGCCGGACAGGCTCGAGTAGGAGAACGAGGCGTCAGCCAGCTTGGTGACCGAGGAAACCTGGCACCGGGTGGCCTTGGTCAGGCTGCGGCCGGTCCAGGCGCCGCTGCCGCGGCCTGCCCACCACCGGCGGCCGAGGGCGGGCGCTGACACCACGCCCACCACGACCTGATCGGCCTCCATCAGGCCGATCAGTGTGGCCCAGACCGGCACCCCGCGCACGAAGTTCTTGGTGCCGTCGATGGGGTCGATCACCCAGCACCGGGGCCCCGCATTGCGCCTGCCGAACTCCTCCCCGAGCACACTGTCGCGCGGTCGGGACCGGCCGAGGATGTTGCGCAGCGACTCCTCGGCCGCCCGGTCGGCGTCAGTGACCGGTGTCAGGTCCGGTTTTGCCTCCACATGCAGGTCCAGTGCCCGGAACCGGCGCGTGGTCATATCGTCCGCCGAGTCAGCAAGGACGTGGGCGAAGCGCAGGTCGTCGTCATAGCCCGCCATGGCGCGAAACGGTACCGTGTCTTGGCCACTGAGGTCACGAGGGGGAGTCCCAGGTGAACACGGGTCGTCCTGGCTGGGGGGCACCCCTCAGCCCGCGTCCGTGCCCTCCCGGCTGGCCAGCAGGCGGCGCAGTGAGTCCAGCCGTGCCACGAGCCGCAGGTCACCGCCCTGGTCACGCACCCAGTCGTCGAGGGCGCAGTCGGGCTCGTTGTGGCTGCACGCGGGCGGGCACGCCGCCATCCCCGGGGCCAGGTCGCTGAACGCACGGACGACCCGGTCGGGGGCCAGGTGGCCCAGCCCGAACGCGCGGAGCCCGGGTGTGTCGATGAACCACCCCCCGCCCGGCAACGGCAGCGCCACCGCCGAGGACGAGGTGTGCCGTCCGCGCCCGGTGACCGGGCTCACCGCGCCAACCGCCCGTTCCGCGTCCGGGATCAGCGCATTGACCAGAGTGGACTTCCCAACACCGGAGTGGCCGACAGCCACATTGACCCGCCCGGCCAGGATGTCCCGCAGCGGGTCGAGGCGGGGGCTGGTCAGCGGCCGCCCGAGGGTCATATGCGGGATTCCCAGCGGCTCGTAGATCGCCAGCAACTTGTCAGCCGGTGCCAGGTCCTCCTTGGTCAGGCACAGCAACGGGCACAGGGCGGCGTCGTAGGCCGCCACCAGGAACCGGTCGATCAGCCGCGGCCGGGGAGGCGGGTTGGCCAGGGAGCACACGATCACCATCTGCTCGGCGTTGGCGACGATGACCCTCTCCACCGGGTCGCTGTCATCGGCGGACCGGCGCAGGACCGTGGTCCGCGGCGCCACCCGCACCACTCGGGCCAGCGCACCAGGCGCCCCCGAAGTGTCCCCGGCCAGTGCGACATGGTCGCCCACCACCACGCCGCGGCGGCCGAGTTCGCGGGCGCGCATCGCGGTGACCACCCGGTCGCCGACCAGGCAGGCATACCTGCCCCTCGCCACCGCGGTGACAAAGCCCTCCACCGCGTCCTCGTGGGCGGGCCGGCGCCGGGTCCGCGGCCGGGACCCTCGCCCGGGCCTGACCCGGACGTCGTCTTCGTCGAGGCCGGAGTGCCCGGCGCGCAGCGTCAGGGGGCGCCCTTGAGCATCGCCGTCCACAGCCCGGTGAAGGACGGGAACGTCTTGCCGACCGTGGCCGGGTTGCCGACATCGATGCCGGGCACCGCCAGCCCGAGCACGGCCGCTGCCATGACCAGCCGGTGGTCGTCGTAGGTGGCGAAGGGCTGGCCGCCGGCCTGCAGCGGGCGTGGCCGGACCACCAGCCCGTCCGGCAGTTCGGTCACGTCGCCGCCCAGCGCGTTGATCTCGGTGGCCAGCGCCGCCAGCCGGTCGGTCTCCTGCTGGCGGATGTGCGCGACGCCGGTCAGCCGGGAGGGGGAGTCCGCGAGCGCCGCGAGCGCCGCCACCACCGGGGTGGCCTCCGGGCAGTCCGCGAGATCGGCGGTCACGCCATGGACGGTGCCGGTCCCGGTCACTCTCAGCCCACCGGCCTGCCAGTCGCATCTGGCGCCCATCTCCGTCAGCACCCCAAGGATCTGCTCGCCGGGCTGCGCGGACTCGGCGGGCCAGCCCGCGACTGTGACGGCCCCGCCGGTAGCCAGCGCAGCCGCCAGGAACGGCAGCGCATTGGAGAGGTCAGGCTCGATGTGGACGTCGCCGGGCCGGAGCACCCCAGGGTGGACCCGCCAGGTGTCATGACCCCGCCCGCTGGCGGCCGTACCCGCCTGCGCGCAGGCTTCGACCTCAGCCCCGGCCGCCTGCAGCATCCGCACCGTCATGTCGATGTGGGCTGCGGACGGGGCACGTGGGCCGCGGTGGCGCACCTCGACGCCCTTGTCGTAACGCGGGGCGGCGAGCAACAGGCCCGAGACGAGTTGCGATGATGAGGAGGCGTCGATGGTGACCACCCCGCCGGCCAGCCCTCCGCCGCCGCGGACCGTGAACGGGACGGCGTCGCGCCCACCGTCGTCGATGACCGCACCCAGCTCACGCAGGGCAGCGAGGATCGCGCCGACCGGGCGCTGGGAGGCACGGGGATCGCCGCGGAACGCCACCGCGACCGAGGTGAGCGTGGCGGCCGGTGGCAGGAAGCGCATGACCGTGCCCGCGTTGCCCACGTCCACCAGCGCGTCCTCGCCAGCCCAGCCGGGTACCACATGCCAGCGTGAGACCTCGCTGACGTCGATGTGACAGCCCAGCGCGGCCAGGCCGTGGCGCATCAGCAGCGTGTCGCGGGCGTCCAGCGGGCTGGTGACGGTGCCCGGCCCGTCGGCCAGCGCGGCCAGCACCAGCGCCCGGTTGGTCATGGACTTGGACCCGGGCACCGTCACCCGCGCCCGGACCGGGCCCTCGGCGGCGGGTGCCCGCCAGTGCCCCGCGTCGTCACTCGTGCCGTCCCCGGCAAGCCGGCCCGCGTCCCCAGGCCTGTTTTTCATGATCTGAGCCTAGGGCATGGGACTCGGCCAGCCTGGGCTGATGACAGGTGGGCGGGAGGATGTTTGGCAGAGGCCGATAGTGGCAATGAAAAGGCACATTCTGTACAACCCCCCGTCTTCCGCCTGACAGCAGGGTGACACCATGTGCGGCCGGTACGCGTCTGCGCGCAAGCGCCAGGAACTCCTTGCCGAGTTCCATATTGAGCGCGACCGTGTCGAGGAAGACCTCGAGCCCGACTACAACGTCGCCCCTACCAAGCCGGTCTACGCGGTCCTCACCCGCGCCCCCCGCGGTGACCATGGAACCGGTGAGGCTGCCCATGCAGGCGACGGATCCGCCCGCCCAGCCGCGGAAACCCCCCAGGTGGCGGGGGAGGGACACGATGCCAGCACTGCCGCCCACGAAGGCGGGCGCGCCGCTCGGGAACTGAGGGTCCTCCGCTGGGGCCTGGTCCCGTCATGGGCCAAAGACCCCTCGATCGGCAGCCGCCTGATCAATGCGCGGGCCGAGACAGTGGACAGCAAGCCCGCTTTCCGCCGCGCCTTCACCAAGCGCCGCTGCCTGCTGCCCGCCGACGGCTTCTATGAGTGGGAGCAGGTCGAGAGCGACGGGAAGACCCGCAAGCAGCCGTACTTCATCCACCGGGCGGACGGTGGGTCGCTCGCTTTCGCAGGCCTCTACGAACTGTGGCGCGACCGCTCGCGCCCGGACGACGACCGGGATGCCTGGCTCTGGACCGCTGTCATCATCACCACCCGCGCCGCAGACGAGGTCGGGCAGATCCACGACCGCATGCCGATGGTGATCGAACCCACGACCTGGGACGACTGGCTCGACCCCGCCAACACTGACCCGTCCCACCTGCACCACCTGCTAGTTCCTGCCGCGGCCAGCGGGCTGACGTCGTACCCGGTCTCGACCGAGGTCAACTCCGTCCGCAACAACGGCGCCCAGCTCATCCAGCCCATTCCGCCGGCCGAGCGAGACGGAGTGCTCGCAGGCGGACCGGGCCGGGACGGGGACCGGGCTGGCCAACCAGCCGCCCCACTCAAGTTGCTCTGAACCCGCACCGGCGGCGGCACCATCACCTAAGCCTGCTGTGCTCCGCACGTGCCATGAGGAGGATCCGTGGACACTGTGATCGCCCGTAAACGCCTTGAAGAAATCCGCACCGAACTGGACAGGTCCATCCTGGTACTGCAGGGTGAACGGTCCTCCGGGAGCACCGGCGCGGACTTCCCCCAGGACCCCGCCGACGCGGGCGCCACACTGTCCGACCAAGACCGCACCGAGTCGGTGCTGGCCTCGGTCCAGGGGCAGCGCGGAGAGGTCATGGACGCCCTGCGGCGCATCGAGCACGGCACTTATGGCACGTGCTCCGACTGCGGCACGCCAATCCCCGAAGGCCGGCTGGACGCCCGGCCCGAGGCTGCCCGCTGTGTGAGATGCCAGTCCAAGCGTGACCACCGCCGCTGACCCCGTGGCACGCCGGAGCAGCAGGTTCATGACGACAAGGCCGACAGCACAGCTCTCCCGGCACGACCGTCGCCGGCATCCTGGCCAGGGTCGTGGCCGGGTGACTTGCGCGCGGCCGCGACCAGGCTGATCCCGAACGACTCGTCCGGGCTGGCAGGCTGCCCATCCTGCCCGGCCCGCAGTTCGGCGCGGACCAGGCGTGCAATGGCCCCAGGCTCTCGCCGGAGCACATGGTCCACCATGGAAGGAGAGAGCAGCGTCCGCGGCCTGACCCACCTCACATCCAGGCCCGCTTCGGTCAGCAGGTCCCTGAGCTGGCTTGCGCCAAAGCAGCGCGTGATGGTGCCGTCTGGCCACGGAACCAGGAACACCTCGGCACGCGGGACGTCCACGAGGTGCGCCCACCGGCGCTGTTCCGCCAGCATGGCCATGCCCAGCACCAGCGAGTCCACGCAGGCGAACAAGCGGCCCCCTGGCCGCAGCACCCGGGCGATCTCGCAGGCCAGATCCTCGGCCATCAGGTGGTGCGACAGTGCCCCTGCCTCCGCGATGACGCCGTCCGCGCAGTCGTCGGCCAGGAACTCCAGACTGCCGGGTTCCGCCACGACCTCGACGACGCGTCCGGGCTGGCGCTGGCCTGGCACGCTCCGCTCCCGTGTTGCCTGGCGCGGCGCGCCATCCGGTGCTGTCTGGCGTCGCCGTGCCGTGCCGGGTGCCTGCTGGCCACGGGCCGTCTCGTCACTGGGCGGGATGACACGCAGCACCAGGTGGCCGCGTGCCGCTGCCTGGTCGGCGTAGGCGGCGGTAGCACCGGAAATGTCGATCAGCAGCCCGCCCGGTGCCGGGAGCCAGGCCGCGAGCTGTGCCGACGCCACCGCACGGTGGAAGCGCCAGTAGGCGGCCAATGAGCCAGACGAGAGCACTGCCAGGGGGCTGACCGAGGGTGCCGTCACCTCGACTCCATCCGACATCGCGCACACGTCCGCACCGTGGCGCGGCTCGCGCCATGGTGCGGGGCTGCCGCGAAAGGAGGCAGAGGGGCCGGCCAGTCTGCGAACCGGGTTCGGGGAACGTCTGATGTGAGTCTTCCCCCGTTTGCGCGGACTTCACCTGTGACCGGCTGTTCTTTGCAGCGTGCAGAGCCGCTCCGCATCTTTGCAGCGTGCAGAGCCGCTCCGCAGCGCCGGGCAATGGGGTGCTGCCGCGTGCCACCTACGGGGAGTAGGAGAGGAAGCACAACGCGGTGTGGTCCGCCTCGTTATTGCACCAGGAGTTGCCGTAACGGTTCGTACTGCCGATCCACAAACCGGCGCGGGTGATCAGCATGTCTCCCGCGTTCGCGCGGGACATGCTGTAGACGGGTGTGCCGCTGGCGCTCTCCAGTAGGTTCCCGGTCGTGGGGTCGAGGCCCTGCATGCCTCGGTCGGCGATCGCGCCGGGGCCCGCGGACTTGCAGCCATCGCTGTTCTCACTCCACTGCGGGTGCCCGGCGACGTAGACCGCCGCGCTGTCTGCGGCCACGCTGTAGAGCGAGTTGCAGCCGGTGTAGTTGATCCACAGGTGTTTCACCGAGGCCTGGGTGGCTGGCCAGGCGACAGCGGCGTCGCACACGCCAGTACGCGGGAAGTTGCGGACGGGCTGGTTCCAGGGGTGGTAGCCGGTCTCGACCGTGTAGATGGTCGAGTCATTGGGCGACCAGGCCGCGTCGCGGAGGTAGTAGGACTCGTCCCAGTAGCACTGGTAGGGGTAACCGCCAGGCAGGTTCCCCTTGCTGCCGTCGAACTCGGGGGAGGTCCAGGCGGTGACCGTGGCCCGGCTGGCCGCCAGGTTGAGCATGAAGATCTGCTGGCGAGCGTGGCCGCCCACGGAGGTGAAGACGCCCTCGGCGAGGTCCAGGGTGCCCCTGTGGCTGAGCTGCTGGTTGGCCACCTGGGTGGGGAAGATGACGTTGCACCGGCCGCCAGTGCTGTTGCAGTAGTGGTAATGGCCCGAGATGTTGAGGTGCAGGAACCCGTCGTTGGCACCGGTGGAAGGGTTGAGGCTGGTGAAGTAGGGGTCCGCGCTGCTGCCGTTGATCGAGGTGAACTGCCCACCAACGAGCAGGTGCCCGTTGGGCGTCAGCGCCAGGGTCTGCACCTGCTTGTTCGCGTCGTGCCCCCATCTGCTGACCAGGCTGCCGTCGGACGTGCGGATGTAGGCAATGTTGTCAGCGGTGGCGCCGTCGACCTTGCTGAAGCTTCCGCCGATGAACGCGTGGCTGCAGTCGCTGGTCAGCGCGATCGAGTTGACCGTGCCGTTGACGTCGGGCGCCCAGGACGTGACCTTGTACGGCGCGGTGGCGCTGAAGCTGAAGACGTTGTCCCGCGTGAGCGTGGAGCCGTTCGAGATGACCTGGGTGAACTCGCCCGCCGCGTACATCGTGGCACCGCACTGCACCAGGTGCTTGATCGCGTCCGTGGCACTCGTTGTGGAGACCGGCAGCCGTGGCGTCCCCGTCGCGGGGTGGGGTGACACGGCACCAGCAGGCTGGGCGCCGCGCACTGTCCTGGCGTGGACTGCGGCACTGGACGTGGACCCGACCCCTGCCACGCCAGCAGCGGCCGCCCCAAGGGCAACCGTCGCGGCGATCGCGCTGGCCCCGCTCACCAACCGCCGTCGGTGGCTGGCCCACAGCCTCTTCCGTGCACCGCCTGTCCTAGCCACATGCATCCGGCAACCTCCATGCCTAGCTTTGTTCAGGTGCCCCTCACTCCAGACCGGCGTTGGAGTCTAGCCGGACACATGCCAGGTACACCGTCAAACCGTGCAATCGTCAGGAGTGCCGTTGTGGTGAAACGGGCGCAGGCCGATCCGGCTCCCGGCCATGGAATGAACGCGGTGCTGGGCCTGTTGCATCGGACGTGCTGCTTACCAGTGCTATCCCGGTGGACAGCCAGTCGGGTGAGGCCGCTTTCAGCAGGCCGGTGTACGGCCATGTATCCTCCGTCGTTGTGCCCGGTCAGATGCCTGAGACACTCGAGCAGCGAAGCGAGCGGTTCGAGCGTGAGGTGCTGCCGTACCTGGACCAGCTCTACTCAGCCGCGATGCGGATGACCCGCAACACGGCGGACGCCGAGGACCTGGTCCAGGAGACGTTCGCCAAGGCCTACGCCTCGTTCCACCAGTTCGAGCCGGGAACCAACCTCAAAGCGTGGCTTTTCAGGATCCTGACCAACACCTTCATCAACACCTACCGCAAGCGGCAGCGTGAGCCGCAGCGGACGGGTGCTGAGGATATCGAGGACTGGCAGCTCGCGCGGGCGGCCTCGCACACCTCGTCGGGCCTGAAGTCGGCTGAAGCCGAGGCACTGGAGCGGCTCCCCGACTCGGACATCAAGACCGCGCTGCAGGAACTGCCCGAGGACTTCCGCATCGCGGTCTACCTGGCCGATGTAGAGGGCTTCGCCTATAAAGAGATCGCCGACATCATGGGGACACCCATCGGCACAGTCATGTCCCGCCTGCACCGTGGCCGCAGGCAGTTGCGTGAGTTGCTGCAGGGCTACGCGGCAGAACGTGGCCTGGCGCAGGCGGCTGCGGGCCCAGCAACGGGCGGGTCAGGGGAGGACTCACGGTGAGCTGTGGCAACCCCCATGACGTCCCGTGTACCGAGGTGCTCGACCGGGTCTACGCCTACCTCGACCGGGAGCTCGGCGAAGGCGACTGCGCAAAGATCCGCCAGCACCTCGATGAGTGCGGGCCGTGCCTGCGAGAGTACGGCCTGGAAGAGGTCGTGAAACAGCTCGTGCACAAGCACTGCGGGCATGACGCGGTTCCTGGGGAGCTGCGTGTGAAGGTGATGGTGCGCATCCAGCAGGTGCAGGCGGAGCTGAGGGTAAGCCAGGCGCCAGCCGAGTAGCGTTTCCCGCACACTGCTCGCCCGCTCTGCGGCCGCAGGCCAGGAACACTCCCGCATGACGCCAGGCCGGGTTACTCTTTGTGCTGCCAGCGCCACGCACCCTTGCGGGAGAGGCCATGCGCACATTGGGGTCGTTTGTGCCTGCGGCTACCCCATTCCCCGCCGGTGGTGCCGAGCTGGCCAGTGTCACTGGGCCTGGCCCGCTGGCATGGTGACGGGGAGAGGGCGGCAGGCCCGCCGCCCTCCGGCCTTCTCTACCATTGCCTGGCTGTACGTGCTCATAGTCGTGGCTGCGGGCACCTCTGTGCTCCTCCGTGCGATCTTCCCCACCGATGACTGGGACGTGCACGTGCGCTGGTCCGCCACATTGGTGGTGCTGGCGGTCTTGTTCCTGGTCTGCGACTCGTTCCCAACCGCTCTGACGTCGCGCCAGTCGGCGTGGTCGCCGAGCACGGCCGCGACTCTGGCGGCGGTGGTCCTCCTCGGCCCGCCAGGTGCGGTCGTGGTCGGGGCCACCTCCCTGCTGAGCGTGCAACGGGGACTGGCTTTCACCCAGCGCGTCTTCAATGCGTCGATGTACGCGTTGAGCGCGTCCGCGGCCGGGGAGACCTACCTCGCCCTCGGCGGCAGGGTGGGCGAGCCGATGCCGGGTTTCTTCCCTGGCATCCTCGGGCCGTTCGCCGTGGCGGCCGTCGTCCATGTGCTCGTCAACCACGGGCTTTTGTGGGGGATGTTGTGGCTGATCCCGGCCGCCGAGGCCGGCCCCGGCATAGGCACGGCCAGGCACATCCCGTTGCTGTTCATCTCCGACGTCGGCTACGCGTCGCTGGGCCTGCTGATCGCCGCACTGTGGCGGGAACTGCCGGGTCCGTTGGACGCCGTGCTCGTTCTCATCCCGCTGCTGGTGGCGCGGTGGGCAATGGGCCAGTTCAGCGCCCAGGAGCACGCGTATGCGGCCACGATGGCGGCGCTGTGCCAGGCCGTGGAGACCAAGGACCTCTACACCCGCGGTCACAGTGAGCGGGTCTCGCGGGGCGCGGTCATGATCGGCCAGGAGATCGGCATGCGGGCCAACCGGGTGGAGGCGATCCGCTATGCCGGGATGCTGCACGACGTGGGCAAGCTCGGGGTGCCCACGACCGTCCTGCAGAAGCAGGGGCCGCTGACCGAGGAGGAGTTCGCGGCCATTCAGTTGCACCCGATGCGGGGCCTGGAGATCGTCCAGGAGATCGGGTTCCTCGACGAGGCTCTGGCCGGGATCATGCACCACCACGAGCGGATCGATGGCCTCGGCTACCCGATGGGCCTGGCCGGTGACGAGATCCCCGAGTTCGCCCGGGTCATCGCGGTCGCCGACGCGTTCGATGCGATGACCTCTGACCGCTCCTACCGGGGCGCCCGCTCAGTCGAGGCTGCTCTCGCAGACCTCAAGAAGTGGGCCGGGATCCAGTTCGACCCCGCGTTTGTGGAGGCGTTCACCGCGGTGGTCGCGCGGGAGGGCTGGGCTGCCCCGCGGCCGGTGGCCGTTGCTGAGGTCAGCAGTGCGCAGTCGCAGGACCATGACGACCCGAGCGCCCCACTGCGGGTGGTCGAGAAGCAGTGACCCTGGCGGCCGGGCGCGCGCAGCCCACATCTGCGGTACCAGCCGTTGGGCTGGGCAGTTTTGTACTGGTCACCGCGGTTGGCCTGGTGGTGGTCACGGCCTTGGTGGTCACGGCCGCCAATGGCCTGGCCCAGCCCAGCGTGGCTTTTGCGTTCGCCGGGCTCATCGCGCTGGGCGAGCTGTTCCGGGCGGCCCTGCCTGGGGGCAGGCAGTCCGCCCCGCTGGCGATCGCCGCCGGTCTCGCCTACGCCCTGCTGCTGCACGTGGGAAACCAGGCTGCCGCCCAGTCGTCGTGGCAGGTAGTGGCCGTAGCCGCAGCGGGCATGACAGTGGGTGCCTTGCCACACCTGGCCGCTGGCCACCCCGTCGGCGTCACCGGGATGGCCTCCCGCATGCTGCGGATCGCCATTGCCGCGGTCGGGTTCCGGGCGCTGGCGGAGGTGCCGGCCATCCGTGCCGAATCGGACCTGCAGCTGGGTGTCATGGCCGGCTTGCTGATGGCCGGCTGGGCAGCCGAATGCCTCGTCAGGGCGCTGGTCCGGGCGAACAGCCTGCACGCGCGGTTCGGGGTCACGCTAGCTGCCGAGTTCGCCGTCCAGTTCCCGCTGGGGGTGGCCGTCACGGCGACCGCGATCCTGATCGCGCTGGCGGCGCAGGTCATGGGCCTGGCAGCGCTCGCGGTGTTCATCGCCCCGCTGCTTGTCACCCAGGTCGCCATGTGCCGCTATGCCGGCATCCGGGCGACCTACCTGGAGACCGTCCGCGCGCTCGCCCGGGTGACCGAAGCCGGGGGGTACGTGGAGGATGGTCATGCGCACCGGGTCGGCCAGCTCGCCGTGGCCGTAGGCCACGAATTCGGCATAGCCGAGACCGGGCTGCTGGAACTGGAGTACGCCGCGCTCATGCACGACATCGGCCAGTTGTCCCTGCGCAACCCCATCCCGCGCGGGGCGACAGTCCTGGCCCCCCCAGAGGACCAGCGCCGTATCGCAGAACTGGGTGCCGACGTGATCGGCAAGGCAGGCGTCCTGGACGGCGTGGCCGAGATCGTCCGCTGCCAGGGCCGCCCGTGGCAGGGCCCAGCCGGCACCCCTCCGGTAGGAAGCCGGATCATCCACGCCGCCAGCGCCTTTGACGACCTGGCCGGCCCCTTCCCCGACGTCCCCCGGACCCTGGCAGCCCTGGAACGTCTCCGCCAAGCCAGCACCGACTACGACCCCGGCGTAGTGGAGGCCCTGGCGAAAGTGGCCCACCGCCAAGCCCGCCGCTCCTGAACCTAGGCCGCCCGTCACGGATGGCAGCTACGCATTCAGGGACAAACCAGGCATATCCACAACCAGGGGCCCTGATATGACGTCCGGATGGCTGGTCGGCGCGCGGGTCTGGGTGTTGTTGAGGGAGGGCGCCGGTAGGCTGCCGACGTGCTTGAGTCGGTCTTGGTAGCTAATCGGGGGGAGATCGCGCGCCGGGTTGTCCGGACGGCGCGGCGACTCGGGGTCAGGGCAGTGGCGGTGTATTCGGAGGCTGATGCTGACCTGCCCGTAGTGCGGGAGGCGGACGAGGCTGTGCTGCTGGGACCCGCGGCGGTGGCGCAGAGCTACCTGAATGCTGACGCGGTGATCGCGGCGGCGCGGCGGACGGGGGCGCAGGCCGTGCACCCGGGGTACGGGTTCCTCGCGGAGAACGCGGAGTTCGCCCAGCGGGTGGTGGACGAGGGGCTGGTGTGGGTCGGGCCGTCCGCGGACGTCATCAAGCAGATGGGCGACAAGATCAACGCCCGCAACCTCATGGCCAAGGCGGGGGTACCGGTCGCGGCCGGTACAGCTGAACCGGTAGCGGACGCGGACGCCGCTGTCGCTGAGGCTGCCCGTATCGGCTACCCGGTGATGGTCAAGGCCGCGGCGGGCGGCGGCGGGATCGGCATGAGCGCCGCGGTGGACCCGGAGGCCCTGCGCGCCGCGTTCGAGACCGCCCGGGCCCGGGGGGAACGGTTCTTCGGCAGCCCCGCGATTCTGCTGGAGCGCTACATCGAGCGTGCGCGTCATGTCGAGGTCCAGATCATAGGACTGCCGGATGGCCAGGTGGCCGCACTGGGCGAGCGTGACTGCTCGGTCCAGCGACGCCACCAGAAGGTCGCCGAGGAGACACCATCGCCCGGCATCACCGAAGACCTGCGGGCACGGATGCTGGCCGCCGCGGTCCGTGCTGGTGAGGCGGTCGGGTACCTGGGCGCTGGCACAGTTGAGTGCCTGGTCGACGTCACCGCCCAGGAGTTCGTGTTCCTGGAGATGAACACCCGGCTGCAGGTGGAGCACCCGGTCACCGAGCTGGTCACCGGCATCGACCTGGTCGAGCAGCAGTTCCGGGTCGCGGCCGGAGACGACGTGAGCTTTGCTGTTGATGGCGTCGCAACTGCCGGGCACGCCTTGGAGCTGCGGGTGTACGCCGAGGACCCGCAGCGGTTCCTGCCGAGCCCGGGTGTGATCACACGCTGGGAGGAGCCGGTCGGCCCAGGGGTGCGTGTGGATGCCGGGTACGAGGCGGGGAACAAGGTGACGCCGTTCTATGACCCACTGCTGGCAAAGCTGTGCGTGCACGGTGCCGACCGGCAGCAGGCACTGGAGCGGGCGCGGGAGGCGGTGGCGGCGTTCACCGTCGAGGGCCTGCGGACGAACCTGCCGTTCCACGCTGACCTGCTCGCCAGCGACGAGTTCACCAGTGGTGACTATGACACGTCAGTGGTCGCCCGGCTCAGGCCGGGCGCCCGGTAAACGCACTAGGCGGGCCGGCACCGTCACGGCCTGTACAGAGAGGAGCGGTGGGTGGCAGAAGTCCGCGCCGAGATGGTGGCGAACGTCTGGAAGGTCGTAGCCACCGAGGGGACTGCGGTGTCCGATGGGGACACCCTGGTCATCCTGGAGTCGATGAAGATGGAGATCCCGGTGGTCGCCGAGGTCCCCGGCACCCTGACCAAGTTGCACGTGGGCGAGGGTGACGTGGTCCAGGAAGGTGACCTCATCGCGGTCATCGACTGAGCACCATTGGCTAAGTCAGTCCTGGCTGGTCCACAGGCCGTGCCGTGAGCAGGTGCTGGACCAGCCGTCCGGAGTGACTTTGACCACCGTCCGTCGCCCGCACTGCGCGCAGTACCGGGGTGGCTCCAGCGCCCGGGCAGCCCGGCACGCCTCATGGCCGGGCCCGCTGCCCTCAGCTAGCGCGGAGCCACACCGGTCGCAGTATTCGGTGCCGCTCACCGTGTAGCCCATGGCCGCACAGCGTATCGCGCGGTCTGGTGGCGATGTGCGCTTGAGGTTGTGTGTCAAAACCGTCGTTGGAGCAGCGGTTTTGACACACAACCTCCTCGGCTTGTTAGCGATGAGACCACGGCGATGGGGACCGTTCCTCAGACACCGGTGGTGGAGCGCGGGTAGGCCACCGCGGGGTCGGTGAGGATGTTGACGAGGTAGGGGACGCCGGAGTCGAAGGCGCGGCGCAGCGCGGGTGCGATGCCGTCCGGAGTGGTGACGGTCTCGCCTGCCCCGCCGAGCGCCCGCACGACCTCGTCGTAGCGGCAGCCGGGCTGGAGGTCGGCCACCACGTCGTAGCCGTACAGCGCCTGCATCGGGTGCTTCTCCAGGCCCCAGATGCCGTTGTTGCCACAGACCATCACCACGGGCAGGTTGTGGCGGACCAGTGTGTCGGCGTCCATCAGTGAGAAACCGGCGGCACCGTCCCCGAGCAGCAGCACGACCTGTGCGGAGGGACGCGCGATCCGCGCGGCGATCGCGTAGCCCAGCCCGGTGCCGAGGCAGCCGAACGGCCCGGGGTCCAGCCACCCACCCGGGCGCCGTGGCTCGATGTGCTTGCCCGCGTAGGACACGAAGTCGCCGCCATCGCCGATCACCACGGCGTCGTCAGCCAGCATGGGGGCCAGCTCACCGTAGATGCGCACGGGATGGATGGGCTCGGCGCCGCTGGCGAGCAGTTCGGCGTCGCTGGCGAGCGCCGCCTGCACTGCCTCGCGCAGCCTGGGCAGCCATGACTCCTCCCAGGCGAATCGCGTACCGCCGCCTGAGGTGTCCTGCCCGGCGGCGCGGGGGACAGCGTCTGCCAGTGCGGTGAAGAAGGCGGTCAGGTCGCCCGCGGCTGAGCCGGTCAGCGCGAGGTGGGTCGCGAGCTGGCCCGGTGCGTCGGCCACGTGCACCACCTGCGTGCCCTCGCCGAAGTCGCCGTAGCCGAGCCGGAAGTCCAGTGGTGTGCCGACGACCATGACCAGGTCGGCCTCGCCGAACGCCATCCGCCGTGCCCGGGTGACCAGCAGCTCGTGGCCACCAGGCAGGATGCCCCGGCCCTGCCCGTTCGTGACCACCGGCAGCCGCAGCGTCTCGGCTGCCGCCCGGGCCGCCACTTCCGCGCCATCCAGCCACACGTCAGAGCCCAGTACCAGGACGGGCCGGCTTGCGGCGGCGAGGAGCCGTGCGATGGCATCGACGTCGCCGGGGTCTGGCCCCACCCGGCCAGCGTCCAGGCCATCGCCGAACCGCTCAGTCACTGGCTCGCCGCCAGCCTCGCCGAACACGGCTTCCAGGGCGATGTCGAGGAACACCGGCCCGCGGTGGCGTGTGCGTGCCAGCCGGAACGCCTCGTCCACTGCTGGCCCTGCGGCTGCGGCCTCGTGGACGGTCCCGGCGTGTTTGGTGATGCTTGCGACCAGTGTGGGGTGGTCCATTTCCTGCAGGCTGCCCGAGCCCCAGCGGTAGTCCGGGGCCCTGCCGCCCAGTACCACCACGGGTGAGCCATTGGAGTGCGCGGTGGCGAGCGCACTCACGGCATTGGTGACCCCTGGTCCGGCCGTGACGACGGCCAGGCCGGGCAGGCGGGTGAGCCGCGCGGTGGCTTCGGCGGCGAACACGGCCGTCTGCTCGTGGCGGACATCCAGCAGCCGCATGGGCGGATCCGCCTTGACCGCGCCGTCATAGAGGGGGAACACGTGCCCCCCGGAGAGCGTGAACATCGTGGTGACGCCGTGGCGGCGGGCCGCTGCCACGGCCTGTGCCCCGCCGTGAGTGGGTGCTGCGACCTCGGTCATGGGCGGCAGGTTACCAGTCGGTAAGGACCGCGGTCAGGCGGGGTTTGCATCAGATCGTGTGGGACAGGGCTTTGATGGGCAGCTTCAGGCGGCCCAGCATGTCGATGTCCTGGCTTGCCGGGCGGCCGAGCGTGGTCAGGTAGTTGCCGACGATGATCGCGTTGATGCCGCCCAGCATGCCCGCTTCGGTGCCCAGGTCGCCCAGGGTCAGCTCACGGCCGCCCGCGTACCTCAGGACGGTGCGGGGCAGCGCGAGCCGGAACGCCGCAATGGCGCGCAGCGCGTCCGCCGCCGCGAGCAGCGGCGCCTGCGCCAGGGGTGTGCCCGGGCGCGGGTTGAGGAAGTTCAGCGGCACCTCGTCGGGGTCCAGGTCAGCGAGCTGGGCGGCGAACTCCGCCCGCTGGGCCACGGTCTCGCCCATGCCGAGGATCCCGCCGCAGCACAGCTCCATCCCCGCCGGCTTGACCAGGGCACAGGTCTCGTAACGCTCCTGCCACGTGTGTGTGGTCACCACCTCGCCGAAGAATGAACGTGCGGTCTCCAGGTTGTGGTTGTAACGGTGCACGCCCAGCGTGGCGAGCTCGTCCGCCTGGGCCGGGGTGAGGATGCCCAGCGAGCAGGCCACGTTGACCTCGACTTCCTCCGTGATCGCCCGGACCGCCTCGCCCACCTGGGACATCAGCCGGTCGTCCGGGCCGCGGACGGCAGCCACGATGCAGAACTCGCTGGCCCCGGTCGCCGCGGTGGCCTTGGCCGCCCGCACCAGCTCGGCGATGTCCAGCCAGACCGCCCGAACCGGTGAGGTGAACTGCCCAGACTGGGAGCAGAAGTGGCAGTCTTCGGGGCAGCCCCCGGTCTTGACCGACACGATCCCCTCGACCTCGACCTCCGGCCCACACCAGCGCATGCGCACCTCGTGGGCCAGTTTCAGAGCTTCGCCGAGCCGGTCCTCGGGCAGGCACAGGACCGCAAGCACCTGGTCGCGGTCCAGCCCCCGGCCGCCCTCGAGAACCTGTTCCCGGGCCTGCTCCAGGAGGTCACTCATGTTGGCTCCTTCACACTGATGTGTGTCTGCCCCACCTGGACATGCTGGCGCAGCGGGCGGTGTCTCTCCTGGAATACCGCTGGATCGAACCGTCCGCCCAGGTCAGGGGCTAGGCCGTCGCGGGCCAGGCGGCTGAACGCGGTCGGCCCCAGCCCGCCTGCCCCCGCCGGGAGTGCTCCCGACAGCGGCCTGCCCGCGATGGACTCCAGGTCGACGAGGTTGCTGAGTTCAGCAGTCCCGGGCTCTCGCGGCCAGCACCCGATGACCAGGCCGGCGAGCGGCAGGTCCCGGGCTGCGAGGGCCTCCAGCGTGAGCGCCGTGTGGTTCAGGGTGCCCAGCCCGGCGCTGGTCACTACCAGGACCGGGGCGGACAGCAGGCGGGCCAGGTCGGCCAGGGTGGCCCCGTCCGGTTCGTAGCGCACGAGCAGCCCGCCCGCGCCCTCAACGAGGACCAGGTCGCGGCCAGCCCGGAGGCAGGCCACCGCGTGGGCTGCCTCGTACAGGTCCAGCGGTGGGACACCCGCATCCCGGGCGGCCGCCTCCGGCGACAAGGCACTGGGGAAACGCGCCAGTTCGTGGGTGTCGGCGACAGCGGACAGCCGACGGACCTCATCCAGGTCGCCGGGCTCGCCGGGGTGAAGCCCGGTCTGGGCCGGCTTGACAACCGCGACCTGCTTACCCGCGAGACGGGCGAGCGCGGCGATGGCAGCGGTGACGATGGTCTTGCCCACACTGGTGCCGGTGCCGGTGACGACAAGGACGTCGATGGTGGGATCACCCTTCTCCGGGCGCGGTGCGCCGGTGCAGCCGGGTCACGAGCTTGTAGCGGTCGCCGCGGTAGCGGGACTGAGCCCACTCGACTGGTGAGCCCTCTGTGTCGAACGCCTGCCGCGCCAGCAGCAGCAGTGGCATCCCGACGTCCACCCCGAGGAGGCGGGCGTCCCGCGGGTCGGCCAGGCCCGTTTCAATGGTCTCCTGCGCCTCGGCGATGACCACGCCGTAGTCCGTGGCCAGGGCCTCGTACATGGACGGGTGCCGCTCCAGGCTGCGGTGCAGGCCTGGGAAGCGCCGGGCGGACAGGTGGGAGGCATCCACGGACATGGGCTGGCCGTCGGCCAGGCGCAGCCGGTGGATTCGCAGCACCCGGCTGCCTGGGCGCACCGCGAGCAGGGCCGCGAGTTCGTCGTCGGCGGCGATGTACTCGGTGTCCAGCAGCACGGTCTGCGGGTCGAGGCCCTGTGCGCGCATGCCCTCGGTGTAGCTGGCGAGCTCCAGCATCTGGGCGACCTTGGGCATGGCGACAAAAGTGCCCCTGCCCTGCATCCGGATCAGCCGGCCCTCGATCACGAGCTCAGCCAGGGCCTGGCGCACGGTGGTCCGCGACGTGGCGTAGGTCTGAGCCAGCTCACGTTCAGGCGGCACCGGGGTGCCAGGGTTCATTGCCCTGGTCATCTCCAGGAGCTGCCGCTTCACCTGGTAGTACTTGGGCACACGGGAGATGGCCCCGGGCGGGTCCGGGCCGGGGTCGCTGGGGATAGGGGAGATGGCCACCATCATTTCCTTCCCACCACAGACGCCGAATGGACATATTCGCCCACAACGTGCAGTGCCCGGTCTACCGCGGCGAAGTCCAGCTCGCTCAGTCCCGCCCGCGCGGTCAGGCGCAGGCACGACTGGCCAGGCGGGACCGAGGGCGGCCGGAAGCAGCCGGCCAGTACGCCATGCTCCGTGCACAGCCGCTGGGCCTTGGTTGCCAGGGCTGGGTCGCCGAGGACCACCCGCACGACCGCGGCCCCGGGCTCGATGACCTCCAGGCCGGCGTCGCGGGCGGTGGCGGCCAGCCGCACCGCATTCGCCCTGGCGGACTCCGGCAGGTCAGGGTGTTGCTCGAGGATACGCAGGCCGCTCAATGCGGCGGCGGCGCAGGGCGGGGCGAGCGCGGTGTCGAAGATGAAACCGCGGCCGCTGTCCACCAGGGTGCCGGTGACTTCCGGGCAGCCCAGGACCGCGCCGCCCTGGGTGCCCAGGGCCTTGGACAGGGTCACGGTGCGGACCACGTCCGGCTCACCCGCCAGCCCCGCGGCCGCTGCCGCGCCCCGGCCACCCGGGCCCACCACGCCGAAGGCGTGCGCTTCGTCGATGACCAGCAGGCCACCATGGGCACGGATGAGCCCGTGCAGGGCGCCAAGCGGCGCCAGGCTGCCGCCCACTGAGAAGGCCGACTCGGTCACCACCACGGCGGCGGAGGAGGCCCGGTGCGCGAGGGCACGTTCGACCGCGGCCACGTCCTGGTGCGGCGTCACCTCGACCCGGGCACGGGCCAGGCGGCAGGCATCCACCAGCGAGGCGTGGTTGCTGGCGTCCGACACCACCAGCGTCCCGGCTGGACCGGCGAGCGAGGCCGCCAGCGCGGTGACCGTGGCCAGGTTGGCGAGGTAGCCGGAGGAGAACACCAGGGCCGACTGGGCGCCCGCGAAATCGGCGAGGGCATGTTCCAGCATTGCGTGTACGGGGGTGGTACCAGTGACCAGGCGGGAGCCGGTGGCCCCGGCGCCCCACTCCCGGGCTCCGGCTGCGGCCGCTTCGACCACCCGCGGGTCGGTGGCCAGCCCGAGGTAGTCGTTGGAGGCGAGATCGACCAGGTCAGCGGCGTGGACGGTGAGGGCACGCCGCAGTCCGGCCGCCTCCCGCGCGGCGGCTGCCGCGCGCAGCGCCACGATCGGCTGGTGCCCACATGACATGTCGGAATCCTGCCAGGCAGGCCCGGTGCCGTGGGCACCGCCCCTTGGTTCGGGATGCGAAGATGAGACGTGGCGACACTGACCGACCTTGCCCGGCAGCTCACTCCGCTGACTGGGACGGACATCGAGTGGCTGCATGCACTCGTGTCGGACTGGCAGTTGCTCGCCGACCTCTCATTCGCCGACCTGGTGCTGTGGGGTCCGCTGCGGGCGGGCACGGGGTGGGTGGCGCTGGCTCAGATGCGGCCCACCACCGGCCCTACGACGTTCCTGGACGACGTGGTCGGCACGAAGGTGCGCAAAGGGGAGCGGCCGTTCGTCGACGCTGCCCGGGACGAGCAGCGGATCTGCCGCGAAGGCGACCCGGAGTGGACCAGGGGCGTGCCGGTCCGGCGGGAGTCCATCCCGGTGGCCCGCGCGGGCAGCGTCATCGCGGTGATCGAGCGGAGCACCAACCTCAGTTCCGCGCGCACCCCGAGCCGCCTGGAACTGACCTACCTCAAGGGCGCTGACGACCTCGCCCAGATGGTCGCGGCCGGGACCTTCCCCTACCCGGGCGAGGGACCGGCCCTGGTGAGGTCTCCCCGGGTCGGTGACGGGCTGCTGCGGCTCGGCCGCTCGGGCAGGGTCAGCTATGCCAGCCCGAACGCCCTGTCGGCCTACCGGCGGCTGGGCCTGGGTGCCGACCTGGTCGGCGCGGAACTCGGCCCGCTCACGGCCCGGCTGTGTGCCCCCGGGCACCCGGCGGACGACTCGCTCATGGTGACGGCGGGCGGCCGCTCACCGCGGGAGACCGAGGTGGAGAGCAACGGGTCGGTCGTGCAGCTGCGGTCGATCCCGCTCGTCGTGAACGGGCTGCGCACCGGGGCGCTGATCCTGGTGCGCGACGTCACGGAGTTGCGTCACCGTGAGCGGGAGCTGATGACCAAGGACGCCACCATCCGTGAGATCCACCACCGGGTGAAGAACAACCTGCAGACGGTGGCCGCGCTGTTGCGGCTGCAGGCGCGGCGGACAAGCGCGCCCGAGGCCCGCGGGGCGCTGGAAGAGGCCGTCCGGCGGGTCGGGTCCATCGCTGTGGTCCACGAAACCCTGTCGCACACACCCGAGGAGATCGTGGACTTCGACGACATCGCCGGGCGGGTGGCCACCATGGCGGGGGAGGTCTCGGCTCCAGAGACACGGGTCACGCCGGTTGTCACCGGGCGGTTCGGGGCGCTGCCGGCCGCGGTCGCGACCCCGCTGGCGCTGGTCCTCACCGAACTGCTGCAGAACGCACTGCAGCATGGCCTGGCCCAGTGGACAGGTGCGACGGCGGGCGGTTCGGTACGGGTCACCGTCGAGCGGGCAGCGACCTCACTCACCGTCACCGTTGAGGACAATGGGGTTGGGCTGCCAGATGGGTTCAACCTGGAAGCCTCGACCAGCCTGGGGCTGCAGATCGTGCGCACCCTGGTGGTCTCTGAACTGGGTGGACGGCTGGAGGTTACCCCACGCCAAGGCGGTGGCACCTCGGTCCTGGTCGACCTGCCACTGCAGGTGCCAGCCCCGGTACTGCCGTCGCACCCCCCCGTGGGCTCCCGGCACCCCGTGGAGGGGGTGCCGACCGAGACTGCCGGACGGCCCTGATCCAGGTAACACAGCCTAGACGTGTGCGCGGGCGCGGACCCGGCCCATACGCCGCTTGTAGGCGCGCCGCTCGTCTTCGCTCATGCCGCCCCACACGCCCGCGTCCTGGCCGCTCTCCAGCGCCCAATGCAGGCAGGAATCAACGACAGGACAGCGCTGGCACACGCGCTTGGCTTCTTCGATCTGGAACAGCGCTGGTCCTGTGTTGCCGATGGGGAAGAACAGTTCTGGGTCTACCTCACGGCACGCGGCGTGATGACGCCAGTCCATGCGGCCCACTCCTCTATGAAAGCCGGGCCCGTTGCCCGGACCTGCTGTCCCAGTTCGCTTGTGAAAAGTTTCACTAGCGTGGCCATACTTCTAGGGGCCGTTAGCGACCCCTGGGATTGCAGTAAACCTATGGGTCATGAGCCCTCGCCCCCGCGTGGCTCGTGGACGAGAACCCCTGACCGGCTTTTAACCCGGTCAGAAGGTGGCAGCATGCACATGCAGGCAGCGCACCCCGTCTTGGTCAAGCCTCTCAATCTTGTCGATCAAGCGCAAGAGTCTGACCCCAATGTTCACCCGTTTCGGGTGTCAGATAAGTCACATGTGCCGGGCTTGAGCACGATTGCACCTCGTTCCCCCTGCACATGGCCTTGCGATGGCCTGTCACGTGACGCCCGCAAGCTCCGCTGTAATGGCTAGTCAGAGCCTCACGCGACCACCTGCAGGGCGTGGGGAATGGCGCGAAACGTCACGCATTCCCGCTCTCCCACATACTCTCCGTCAACCTGGAATGCGACCGGCCGGCTGGCGCGGAACACCAGCTCAGATGAGTCATGCAAGTTCACGACGTACCTGCCTCGTACCGGAGCGGCCCGCTCACTGAGCATCTGCCGCACGGTATTGAGCGTCCCGAATGTGCTCAGCTTGCGCAGGCCCAGCAGGTCCAGGCCCGTGTCGAACCCTGCCTGAGGGCTCGCGCGGACGGGGCGGCGGCCCAGGTAGGTCCAGGAGGAGGTGTTGGAGACCATGCCGCAGAACAGGTCCGCCACCTCGGCCTGGCCGTCGCGTTCCACCGAGAGCGCGGGGTGGCGGCGGTCAGTGACCAGGAAGAACTGGCGCACCGCTGCCGACAGGTAGAGCGCCGCGGAGGCGGACTGCCCCAGGGTCCGCATCCCTTCGACAGCGCGGACGACCTCGGCGTCCAGTCCCAGCCCCGCGTTGAAGCAGAAGTAGCGGTCACCGGCCAGCCCGACGCCGATCTTCCGGCGACGCCCTTCCGCAAGGGCCGTGAGGATTTGCCCGGTCGCCTCGACCGGGTCCGCAGGCAGGCCCAATGCATGAGAGAAGACGTTCGCATTACCGCCAGGGACGGTAGCCAGCGCGGGGACCGCTGCCCCCGGCGGGGTGAGGGCGCTGAGGATGCCGTTGATTGCCTCGTTCACCGTGCCGTCTCCGCCGAGGGCGACCACGAGACCATAACCAGATTCTGTGGCGGCCCGTGACACCTGACAGGCATGGCCCCGGTAGCGTGTTTGCACAACTTCGAGGTCGAGTTCTGACCGCAGCGCCCGGGCGATAACCTCCCGGCGCCGGGCGGTCGTGGAGGTGGCATGGGGGTTCACCACGAGGAGGGCACGCACGTTTCCCAGGGTAAACAGGAAGCTCATGAGGTCATGCCCCCCGTCCCTGTGACACTGCGGGTGGCCGCTGGCATACAGGTGGCCGAGACCGTCATCGTGGCGGTCGGCACCGTCCTGTCCGCTATCGACACCGCCCGTGGGCAGTCCTACCACTTGAACAGCGGGATCGCCCTGACGGTGATCGGGGCGGCCTGCGTGGTGGCCCTGGCCTGGGTCGCTGCCGGGCTGGCCCGGGCCCGCCGCTGGAGCCGGACACCGGCCCTGCTGACCCAGTTCTTCGTTGGGGTCGTCGGCATCTACCTGCTGCAAGGAAACCGGCTCGAATGGGGCATACCCTCGGTCGGCCTGGCCCTCCTTGGTTTCGTGGCCATCTTGCTGCCCGTGAGTCAGCAGGTTTTGTCCCCGGACCGCAGCCGGCCAGACGGCCAGTCTGGGCAGCCTCAGCCGTAGTGGCGCAGCCGGGGCCACAGCTGTGCCCAGGGATGCCGGGGGCCGGTGCACACGTAGACGTGCCCGCCCCACTCCTGGTTGTGGATCCCTGCGGCGTTGTCCAGCGTGGCGACGGTCCGCACACCGGTGAAGAACTGCCCGAGGTAGGCGCCGTAGCCGGTGACGTCACGCGGCCCTGGCGCCACGGCCACCACCGTGGTGACCCAGGGGTTGCCTGGCCCCCACCACCACTCGCTGTTGTGCCCGCTGACCGCCGTGGGCAGGCCCGTGCCCCGGCCTAGCTCGTTGATGGCGCCCGCCTCGCCGTACTCGGTGGTGAACACCACGGCATTGGCCCGCTGGCTGGCGGGGAGCGCCAGCCAGACGGACCGCACCGTGTGGACCAGTTCCGGCCAGCCCACCATCTCGCCTGGGGCCTGGTTGACCGGATAGGTCCACCCGATGTCAGCCGTGGGCAGGACCGGGAGCACGAGGGGGAGCGCGCCCGCGGTGGTGACGGCCACGCCAGCCAGCAGGCCGCGGAACCGCCCCGGCTTGGCCGACAGCCAGCCGTCAACCCCCACGGCGCCTGCCGCGAGCAGGTACACGTACGCCCCGGCCAGGTAGTAGATCTTCGCGCCGGTGGTAGCGGCGAAGAACACGAACAGCAGCGCATACGCCCACACCAGAGACCGCCATAGCGGCCGGCCCGAACGCCACAGGAAGCGCAGGCCCACCACCCACACCGGCACCAGCGCCAGGCTCACCATGATCACCTGCCCGGCCACCCAGTTGCCGATGTTGCCCGCACCGCCGTTCTCCTGGTTGAGCGTGCGGGTCATGGCGATGGCCGCCCACTGGTGGCCGGCCTGCCACCACAGGTCAGGGATGGTGAAGACCGCCGCGACCGCGGCGCCAGCCAGGAACCAGCGATTGCACACCGCCCGCCAGCCGCCACTGAGCAGCGCACCCACGAACACCGCGGCGCCGAAGAACCCGATGCTGTGCTTGTTGGCCAGCCCCACCCCGGCCACCGCGCCCGCGGCCAGCCACCACCGGCTGTCGCCGGTGCGTCCCACCCTTACCACCAGCAGCGCCAGGGCGGCCCACGCGAGCAGGTCGAACGCGGTCGGCCCAAGCTGGTGGTCGATCGCCAGCAGCCCGGGCATGGTGGCCGTGGCCACCGTCGCGAGGAGTTGCGGGCGGCGCCCGCCGCCGAGTTCCCGCGCGGTCAGGCCGGCCACCACCACGGTGACCCAGGCGGCTAATGCCGGCCACAGGCGCAGGCCCGGCAGCCAGACGCCAAACAGTGACAGCGACACCCGGGCCAGCAGCGGGGTCAGGACCGGCTGGTCCATATAGCCGCCCTGCAGGTGCCGGGCGCAGTCCAGGAAGTACAGCTCGTCGCGGTGGAATCCGTACCACGGCGAGAGCGCCATGAGCACCGCGAACAGGATCCCGCCGGCCACCCAGACGCCCCGGTCAAGGGGAGCCAGCGGAGCCGGAGTGGGCGTGTCAGCCTGGGCTGCCGCTACGGCACGTGGCTGGCCTCCCCGGCCCAGCCACCGCGCCGCCACACCAGTCCCCTGAGCGGAGCGGTTACTCGTCGGCGGTCAGGCCGGCGCGGAGCTGGGTCAGCGTGCGTGCCAGCAGCCGCGACACGTGCATCTGTGAGATACCCAGCTCATTGGCGATCTGCGACTGCGTCATGTTGCCAAAGAAACGCAGCAGCAGGATGCGCTTCTCCCGGGAGGGCAGCCGCTCCAGCAGGGGCTTTAGCGACTCGCGGTACTCCACGCCCTCCAGCGCCTCATCGAGCATGCCCAGGGACTCCGCGACCGCGGGCGCGTCCTCGTCACCCGAGTCCGGGGCGTCCAGCGACACGGTCGAGTACGCATTCGCGGACTCCAGACCTTCGAGCACTTCCTCTTCACTCATCTGCAGGTGCGCCGCGATCTCCGCGACCGTGGGCGCTCGTCCCTCACGCTGGGCCAGGTCGCTGACTGCTTTGGTCAGCGCCAGCTTCAGCTCCTGGAGGCGCCGCGGAACCCGGACGGCCCAGCCCTTGTCACGGAAGTGGCGCTTGATCTCGCCCACGATCGTGGGGGTCGCGTAGGTGGAGAACTCCACGCCACGGCTCAGGTCGAACCGGTCGATGGACTTGATCAGTCCGATCGTGGCGACCTGCGTGAGGTCGTCGAGCCACTCACCCCGGTTCCGGAACCTGCGCGCCAGGTACTCGACCAGCGGGAGGTGCAGTTCGACGAGTTCGGCACGGATTCGCAGGCGTTCTTCGTCATTGGCAGGCAGGGCGGTCAACCGCTCGAACAGCTCCCTGGCGTGTCCCCGGTCCGGCACCGCGTGGCTGACCTTGGGCGTGGCGGGCAGGTAGCTCTCTTCCGTGCTGACATCGAAGTCCTCGGTGACCGAGATCTCGATTCCCTCGGCCACCTCCTCAGCAACGTCCCCGCTCAGCCGGACTTCTGTCTCCCTGGTCAAGCCGACCTCGAAGCGTCGCGGACCTTACGGAGGAGCACTGTGACCTTGTCGTCCGGCCCGACCCACGCGTCAGCGTTGCCGGCCAGGGCCGAGAGCACGGTCCAGGCGAAGGTGTCGCGGGCAGGTGGCTGCGGCTGCTGGGCGAGGGTGGACACCGCGATGGCGATCCGGTCCTCTCCCAGCGTGAAGTCGCATTCCAGGCTTGCCCCCGGCACAGCTTGGGCGAGCAGCATGCCGCATGCCTCGTCGACCGCGATCCGCAGGTCTTCGATCTCGTCCAAGGTGAAGTCAAGGCGGGCGGCCAGTCCGGCCGTGGCAGTGCGGAGCACGGACAGGTACGCGCCCTCGGCCGGCATCTGGATGGTCACTTGGTCGGCAGATTCGCCGGGGAGCGGGATGTCGTCGCCCGACATCACCGCCGTGGGCGGGGATTTCACTCCCCGCGCACTCATTTCTGCGCTCACGTGTGTTCCTCCACTGGCAGCCTGGCGACGCTGGTCCCATGGCTGCCGTCCGCTCTTGTCAGCAACCTACCGTCCACGGCGAGTGCGCGGGAATATCGACCCTCCGCGATGCCTGCGATGCCCTGTTAGTTACGTTCGCCTCCGGGGCACGCTTTGAGGTGCCGTCTTCCCTCGTCGCTCCTGCGCTCGCTTCTCGCTCCTCAGTCCACACAGCACCGCGCCCCCCTCCGGCTCACTCGTGTTAGTCCCGCTCACCACACCCATCCATGATCATGAAGACTTTTCAGGCATAGCAACTGACAATCCTTCATGATCATGAAATGCGGCGCCCACCCCGGTTGCTCGCGGCCCAGGGTGGCATATGGCTGGAGGCCGCGCGGTACCGCGCGGCCTCCAGGTATCGCTGGTGCTCGTACCGCGTCAGCCCTGCTTGGTCTCCCAGAAGATCTTGGAGATCTCCTCGATCTTGCCGAGGAGGGCGTCGGCGGTGGCCACGTCAGCGCTGCCCTTGGTCCCAGCCGCACCCGCGAGCTTGGTCGCCTCATTGAACAGCTCGTGGAGCTGTGGGTACTTCTCGAAGTGCGGAGGCTTGAAGTAGTCGGTCCACAGCACCCACAGGTGGTGCTTGACGAGCTCGGACCGCTGCTCCTTGATGATCAGCGCACGGGTCTGGAACGCCTGGTCGCTGCTGTCATGGTACTTCTGGCAGATGGCCTTGACGGACTCGGCCTCAATCCGTGCCTGCGCCGGGTCGTACACGCCACACGGCAGGTCGCAGTGCGCGTGGACGGTGGACTTCGGCTCCAGGAGACGTGCGAGCAGCCTCATCGATCTCCTTCTCTCGTATCTGTCCTTGGGTGACTCGCTGTCCGACACTACTCCCAGGGGTAATGCGTGAGCTGGCTGGGCCGAGTCCGTGCGCCCGGCAGCCTCCGCTGGCCGGGGCGCGTGCGCTGGCCGTTGTGGCCGGTGGCGGTGGTCGACCGGTCCATGGAGCCGACGCTGCGCCCAGGTGACTGGCTCTTGGTCCGCCGGACGGTCCGCCCGGGCCGCACAGTCCGGGTGCGGCCGGGCCGGCTCGTGGTGGCGCGGCACCCGGGCCAGCCGGACATGCTGGTCGTCAAGCGCGTAGCGGGCCGTGTCCCGGGTGGCTGGTGGCTCGAAGCGGAAAACCTGTCTGCCGGGGCCGCCGACAGCGCCACCTTCGGCCCGGTCCCCCCGGAGCTGGTCGAGGGCAGCGTGCTCGGGCGCTACCGGCGTGGGCCTGGCCGCCCGCTGCCGCCACCGGAGGGGGCCACACAGGGGTGAGGCCCCACCGCCTAGGTGGGGCCTCACATCACTGCGGGTACTGGACCGATCGTATGCCGGTCCTCGCGTGGACCTGGGTTAGGCGGCGGGGGCTGGCGGGGCATCCGTGGCCGGGGTGGCGGCCTGGCGCGAGACGAGTTCGAGCATCTCTTCCCTCGGCAGCCGGGCGAACTGTGCCCAGTAGTAAATGCCCAGGCTGAACAAGGTGACAACCAGGATGTCCCAGCCGAAGCCGATCCGGCCTGTGTTGTCCGGCCCGTACTGGCCCTGCCAGGAGATGAGGCCCATGACGATCAGGTAGACCGGTAGCCACTGCGCCGCTTTCCAGTCCAGCGGTGGCCGGTCCTTGTCGAACGCCATTGATAGGCCGATGAGCACATAGCCGACCACCATCGCGATGCCGAGCTTCCAGAGGGTCTCGAAACCCGACCAGTAGATGATCAGGTTGGCGATGATGAACGCGATGGGGGCTAGGACACGGGCAGCGGGCATGCGGTAAGGGCGATCCGCTTCTGGCACCTGCCTCCGGAAGGCACCCATGGAGAGCGGTGCTCCCGCGTACATCAGCACCGAGGCGGCTGTGACCAGGCTGACCAGCGAATGCCAGCTCGGGAACGGCAGCAGGAACGCCAGCCCGAGCACGAACGCGAGGATCAGGCTGACCCAGGGAACGCCGCGGCTGTCGACCCTTGTGAAGATCTGCGGGTAGTACCGGTTCCTGCCCAGGCCGTAGCCGACGCGCGATGTCGACGTCATGTAGATCAGGCCGGTGCCGGCGGGGGAGATGAAACCGTCCAGCCGCAGGATGAGCGAGAGCCAGCCGAACCCGACCACGCTGGCCAGGCCGGCGAACGGCGCGATGGCGACCTCGCTGGTGCCGGGGATGCCGGCGAAGCCGTGGTGCAGCAGGCTCGCTGGTGTCGCACCGAGGAACACGAGCTGCAGCAGCATGTAAATAGCTGTGCCGATCAGGATCGCGCCGATGATCGCACGCGGCAGGTTCCGCTGCGGGTTCTTGACCTCGCCCGCGAGCTGGTCGGCCTGCTCGAAGCCGAGGTAGGCGAACACGATGGACGCCCCTGGTATGGCCGCGAACAGAGCCTTGAGTCCCACGCCCTTCGGGAAGAAGCCACCGCCAGCGGTGAGGTTGGCTCCGTGGAACTTGAAGGCCAGCACGATGATCGCGAGTATCGGGACAGCGACCTTCCACCAGGCGATGCCGGCGTTGATCTTGTTGAACAGGCGCATGGCGAAGAAGTTGAGCGCCGTGAACAACGCCAGCAGGACGATCGTCATCGCGAAGCCGACTCCGGTGACGTTGCCCGTTGTCGGGTTGTAGATGCTGTGCCAGAAGTAGTAGCCGTACTTCATGACCGCGTAGCACTCGATCGGCGCCACCGTGACGGCTTGGAGCCAGGAAAAGAAGCCGAACGACGTGCCGGCGACGCTGCCGAAGGCGAAGTGCGGGAACCTGGCCGTCCCCCCGGCCAGCGGGTACATCGCGCCAAGCTCCGCGAATACCAGGGCCAGGATGATGACGGCGACGCCGCCCAGTGCCCAGGCGACTAGGGCTGCTCCACCGACGGCCTGCGCGGCGAAGAACGAACCGAACAGCCAGCCGGAGCCGATGATGGACGTCTCGGACGACCACATGGCGCCGATGAGTCCCATTTCTCGCCGTAGGCCGACGTCTGCTGGTCTCGTACTGGCCGCTACTGACTCAGTTGCCATGTTGGACCTTCTTCCAGGGTTCGCGTGCGGGGCACTTGCTGCGAAGTTCACATAGTGGACCCAAGCGCGGGGGTAGGGCTCATGGTATTGATCATCATGGGGCATGGGAAGAAGGCGCTTTGCTTCATTTCGGTAACGCGGGTGGTCCCTGCAAGCCCCCTACCTCGTACAACATCGTGGTGATTCGATAATCTTTGAGTGGTTTGGGGGTGAATCACAGCGGTACGCCAAGGGGTCTGGACGCTGAATGGACACTCTGCGCCGACGTCGGCTCACCACCCCTTAGCTGACTGGCATGTCAGCTAACCGCAGTGTTGGCTGACATTGATGTCAGCTAACGGTGTAAGCCAACCGCGGTGGAGGCCGGCCTCTGGCGGCGTGGCCGGCTGGCGCGCAGCGGCCGGACGCTTGCCTGCGGTATGCACTGCTCCGAGCAGTGGCGCCGCTCACCCACCTGGCCTGTGTCGATGAACACCCGGTCGCAGTCGGCCCGGGCGCAGACCTTGAGCCGGGAGATACCAAACTCGTTGACCACTCCGGTCACCCCGGCGACCGCTGCCGCCGCATACCGGTCAGCCGCCGACCCGCTCTCGGCCAGGTGCATGTGCCAGGGCTGGCCGTCGTGGCGGGTGAGCTGCTGGTGGATGGGGTGCCGGGCCAGCAGCGCGTTCAGGTGCGCCACGGCCACGATGTCGTCATCGCGCGTTGCCGCGGAGAAGACCAGCCGGAGTTCGTCTCTGAGCTGGCGGAGCGCGTCGAGGTCACCTGCGGTGAGACCGCCCGCGAGCGAGGGATAGTCGGCCACGAGGGTGCGCAGCCCCCCTGTGCTGGCGTGCCCGCCACTGCCGTTGGCGAGGTCGTCGGGGGTGTTGACGAGCCGGACAGCCAACTCGGCGTAAAAGGCGAGATCCACTCGGATCCTTAGGCGCGGGATTTGGGTTCAGGTAATCAGGCACCAGGCGCATTGCCACGCAACAGACGCAGAAAGGTACGGGACACGCCCTGTGGTTAGTATGGCACAGACTGCCTATGCCCGGCTGGTCGTTGAGCAGGAACTCCTGCTGTGCGCAACCGGCTGGGACATCCTAATGAGGGTGGGCTGGCCCGCTGCCTGCCTGACCATACCCATTAGGGTGCGGACATGTTCGCAGTCACCGCCGCGCGCACCGACCCCAATGACCCACTCGCCGGCTTGGAGCTAGGCGGCCGCCCCGAGCCCACACCACCGGACGGCTGGACCACCGTCAGGGTCAAGGCCGTCTCGCTGAACCACCACGACGTGTGGACGCTGCGGGGAGTTGGCATCAGCGCAGACCGCCTGCCTATCGTGCTCGGCTGCGATGCGGCCGGGCTCGATGCGGCGGGCAACGAGGTGGTCGTGCATGCGGTCGTGGCTGACCCCGGCGCCGGGGAAGAGGGGGATGAGACCCTTGACCCGCACAGGTCGCTGCTGTCAGAGCGGTACGACGGGACATTCGCCGAGCAGGTCGCCGTGCCAGTGCGCAACCTCGTTCCCAAGCCGGCCGCCCTGTCGTTCGAGGAAGCGGCATGTCTGCCGACCGCGTACCTGACCGCCTACCGGATGCTGTTCTCGCGGGCCGGCCTGGACCCCGGGGCCACCGTGCTCGTCCAGGGCGCGGGTGGCGGGGTGGCCACCGCACTCGTCCTGCTCGGCCGGGCCGCGGGCATCCGGGTGTGGGTGACCGGCCGCACCGAGGCCAAGCTCGCGCGGGCCCTGCAACTCGGCGCTGACCAGGTGTTCCCGACGGGTGCGAGGCTGCCGGAGCGCGTGGACGCGGTGATGGAGACGGTCGGCGAGGCCACATGGGCACACTCGCTGCGCTCCCTGCGCCCGGGCGGGCGGATCGTGGTCTGCGGTGCCACCAGTGGCGCGGTGCCTCCGGCCGAGCTCAACCGGGTGTTCTTCCTGCAGTTGTCGGTCATCGGGTCCACCATGGGCACCCTCGGTGAGCTCCGCAGGCTGGTGCGCTTCTGCGAGCAGGCAGGCGTCCGGCCGCTGATCGACCGGACGCTCCCGTTGACGCAGGCCAGGGAGGGCTTTGCCGCGATGGTCTCCGGTGAGGTCTTCGGCAAGGTGGTCTTCACGCTCTGAGCACGTCAGGCCGTCGCGTCGTGGCCTTCCGTCCGCTCGTCACCGGGCGCTGGCTTGCTGTCGGCGTCGGAGGGCTGGTCCGGCTGGTGGTGGGCGGTCATACCGCCGAAGACCTCGGTCCTGACCCGCTCGATCGTCTCGTCCAGGATGACGCGCAGCTCCTGCACCGCGTCTTCGCTGATCGCCTGGGCCTGAGTGACCGCCTGCCACAGGTTGCGGGTGAACCCTTTCGCCAGCCCCTCCAGGTCGCGGTAAGCCTGAGGGTCGGCACAGCCCTGCGGCCCCATCGCGGGCCACCCCCGCCAGCCGGGCCACCGGGCCCACGCGCCCCAGCCCTCGTCCCACGCGCCGCCGCGCTCACCCCGGCTGTGCCCATGGCTGTGCTCACCCCGGCTGTGCTCGTCCCGGCTGTGCTCGTCCCGGCTGTGCTCATGGCGCTCGCCACGGCCGCCCTCACGGTCCCGCCGGTCCCGGCCGCGCTCGCGGGTCTCCTCCTCGCGCCATGCCCTGCCGGGGTCGGGCCGGTCCTCCCCGCTGCGCCTGCGCGCTTCCTCCCGGGCGCGCCGCATCTGCTCGCGAGGGCCGCCCCAGCCAGGCCCGCCCTCGTCCCACGCGCGGCCACCGGACTGGGTCCGCTCACGGATGTCGCGTGCCGCCGAGGTGAGTTCCTCGCGCAGGCTCCGCAGGGTCTCGCGAACGTCTTCGGTCACCTCGCGTGCAATATCGTGCACCGAGGCGGCGATTTCTTCCTCTAGCTCGGTGAGGTCATCCAGTCGTCTCCGCAATTCCTCGCGTCCTTTGTCAGTGATGCGGTAGATCTTCCGGCCGTTTGCTTCCTCGTGAGCGACCAGTCCCTCTTCTTCCAGCCGGGCCAGCCGCGGGTAGATCGTGCCGGGGGAGGGGGCATACACCCCCATGAAACGGTCCTGCAACAGGCGGATGACCTCATAGCCGTGCCTGGGCGCCTCGTCGAGCAACTTGAGCAGGTACAGACGAAGTCTGCCGTGGCGGAACACCTGGCTCATGGACATCCTCTCGGTCCCGGTGCCGGGCGGCACTGCCCAGCTGCTAACACGATATATCGTGTTAGCAGGATGTCAAGATGCATCGCAACGCCTGGCGGCCGCCAGGCACCGTACGTCTTTAGCAGATTCCAGAGTCTGTCTGATCGTGATCTGAACAGGCCGCTTGCCGGTACTATCGCCACCAGACTCCGAAATCGGAATTTGCTGTTTGGGGAGCCTGAGAAATGAGCAGTCCGGGGGAGACGGGCGCAGCACGAAAGCCGCCAGGTGATTGGCCTCTCTTGTCAGGACATATCCCCATAATGGCGGACTCCTATGTCCCACGCCCAGAGAGCGGCCCCAGCCTCGCCTCCATGTCAGCCAGTGGCACGCTGGTGCTCGTCCCTGGTAATGACGCCGCCTCGGCGGCTCTCGGAGAGATGGGGGGCACGGGCAAGACCCATGCCGCTGCGGCCCTGGCGCACGCGCACCACAGTCACACCGCCGACCTGACCGTGTGGATCGCAGCGACCGGGCGCGACGCCGTGCTGAACGGTTACGAGCAGGCAGTGCGCGACATGGGCGAGCCGGACCACGGTGAGGGCCCGGAAAAGACCGCGTCCCGCTTCCTGGCCTGGCTGGCCAGGACCGACCGGCCGTGGCTGGTCGTACTGGACGACCTGGCCGACCCGGGCGTGATGGACGGCCTGTGGCCCTATGGCCCTGCGGGCCGGGTGGTGGTCACCACGCGGAACCCGGGGTCTGCTGCGCAGGCCCCCTTCGCGCGGCTTGCCGGAGTGGGGGCGTTCAGCCCGCGGGAAGCGCTGGCGTACCTGGCTGCCCGGCTCCGCGAGGACCCCAGCCAGCGGACCGGCGCGCTAGACCTCGCCAGCAGCCTGGGCTTCCTGCCTGTCGCGATCGGCCACGCCGGGGCGTTCATGGCCGCGACCGGGCTGGACTGCCGCGAGTACGGCACCCGCTTCGCCGAGCGGAGGTCAGCCGTGGCCGCGCCAGCCGGTGCCTTCGCCTCCATCGAGACGGCCACCTGGTCGCTGTCTGCCGAACTGGCCGACCAACTGCCCCCACGCGGGCTGGCGGGCCGGGCACTCGCACTGGCCTGCCTGCTGAGCCCCGCGGGAATCCCCGCCGCGGTGTTCGCGAGCCAGGCCGCGTGCACTTATATCACCGAGGAGCCTGATGCCTCCACTGACGCGGAGGCCGCCGTGCGCGCCGCCTTGTTCAACCTCGACCGGGTCGGCCTCCTCGCCATCGACCGCAGCAGCTACGCCCGTACGGTCGTGATCCACGAGGTGGTCCAGGCTCTCGCCTACGAAAACCTGGCGGCGGCCGAGCGTGAGCGCGCTGCCAGGGCCGCGGCGGACGCCCTCGTCCAGGCATGGACCGCCCTGTCGGCGCTGCCCCCGGCTGCCCAGGCGCTGCGGGACTGCACCACAAAATTGCACGAGCGGGCCGGGGCGATCCTGTGGCGCCCTCAGTTCCACCCGGTGCTGATGCAGGCCGGGCTGAGCCTGGGCAGGTCCGGGCTGGCCAGCCTGGCCGTCAGTTACTGGCAGGAACTCTTCGGCATCAGCCATGGGGTGCTGGGGCCAGACCACGCCCAGACCATCCGCGCACTCGACCTCCTCTCCGCCGCATGCGAGGCATCCGGAGACCTCACCGAGGCCATCGCCGTCTATGAGGCCAGACTGGCGGAGCGGGAACAGTCGCTCGGCGCCGACGCCCCGGCCGCGGTCGCCGCCCGGGAAGTGCTGGCCCGCACCTACGTGGCGGCCGGCCGCCCGGACGACGCCGTCCGGCTGGCCCGGCGTGCCCGGGTGGACTCCGAGCAGGCGCATGGACCCCAGCACCCGGACAGCCTGGCAGCCGAGGAGACCCTGGCCCGTTCCTACCGCGACGCCGGCCAGCTCAGCGAAGCCGCCGACACCTTCCAGCACGTCGTGGCGAACAACGAACAGACACTCGGGAACCAGCACCTGGAGACCATCGCGGCCCGCGGCAGCCTCGCGGAGGTGTACCGGGAGGCAGGCCGGTCCAAGGAGGCCATCGCCTTGAGCAAGCGCACGCTGGCTGACCGGGAGCGGGTCCAGGGCCCTGACCACCTGGACACCATCGCCGCCCGTGCCAGCCTTGCCGCCGCCTACCGCCAGGCAGACAAGCACAAGGACGCGCTACGGCTGTACGAGCGGGTGAGGGCCGACCGGGAGCGGGTCCAGGGCCCCGACCACCAGGACACCATCGCTGCCCGTGGCGACCTGGCGCTTTCCTACCTCGCCACCAAGAAGCTGGGCAACGCGGTCCGCGAGTACGAGTATGCGCTCGCCGACTGTGAGCGGGTACTCGGGCATGACCACCCACTCACCCGTACGACCCGGGAAAACCTGGACGCCTCCGCCAGGTATGCATGGGCCGAGCTTGGCATCGACCTCCGCTCGCCCAGGAAGCCCGAGAGCCACCAGGACTTAGTGCGGTCGTGACCCCTAACGCGCGCCCAGCGCGAGGTCGATGGCCTGCTCGTGCCCGGCGGTGTGCGCGGTGACCGAGCCAGCCGCTGGCGCTGAGCTCGCCGGGAGCGAGGCGACCCGCACTGGCCTGCCGAGGAAGTCCGGAAGCAGCATCGCCATCGTGGGCCAGGCGCCCATGTTGGCGGGCTCCTCCTGCGCCCAGACCACGTCTGTCGCGGCCGGGTACTTGGCCAGTTCGGTGCGCAGCTCGTCCTCGGCCAAGGGGTAGAGCCGCTCGACCCTGATGATCGCGGTGTCGGCCTTGCCCGTGGCCGCTCGCCGGTCGGCCAGGTCGTAGTAGACCTTCCCGGCGCACAGCACGACCTTGCGCACTGCCGCCGGGTCGGTCTCACCCGCATCGGCGATGACCGCCTGGAACCAGCCCTGCGTGAAGTCCGCCACCCGCGAGGTGGCGGACTTCAGCCGCAGCATGGACTTGGGCGTGAATACCACCAGCGGCTTGCGGCGGTGCGACAGCGCCTGCCAGCGCAGCAGGTGGTAGTAGTTCGCGGGGGTGCTGGGCATGGCGACGGCCATGTTGTCCTGGGCGCACAGGCTGAGGAAGCGCTCGACCCGCGCGGAGGAGTGGTCGGGGCCCTGGCCCTCGTAGCCGTGTGGCAGCAGCAGCACCACGCTGGAGCGCTGCCCCCACTTCTGCTCCCCGGAGCTGATGAACTCGTCCAGGATCGTCTGCGCGCCGTTGACGAAGTCGCCGAACTGTGCCTCCCAGCAGACCAGTGCCTCGGGCCGGGCCACCGAGTAGCCGTATTCGAAGCCCACTGCCGCGAACTCCGACAGCAGCGAGTCATAGACGTGGAAGCGGGCGCTGGCGGAGTTGAACCGCCGCAGCGGGGTGTACTCCTCGCCCGTGTGCCGGTCCACCAGCACCGCGTGGCGCTGGCCGAAAGTGCCGCGCCTGGTGTCCTGGCCCACCAGCCGCACCGAGTGGCCGTCCATCAGCACCGAGCCGAAGGCCAGCAGTTCACCGGTGGCCCAGTCGATGTCGTCGGAGGCGACCATGGCCGCCCGGCGGGCCAGCAGCGGCTGCAGCCGGGGGTGCGGGGTGAAGCCTTCCGGCATGCTGAGCTGGGTGTCGATGATCTGCTTGATGGCCTCGTCGCTGATGGCCGTGGGTGGCTTGTGGTGGTCGATCGGGCCGGCTATGGCGGGCTGGGGCCTGGTCACCGAGCCTGGTGCCGGAGGCCGCTGGGAGGCTTCCCTGGTCTCGGTGAACGCCCGCTCCAACTGCTGCTGGTAGTGGCGCAGTGCCTGCTCAGCCTCTTCCATGGAGATGTCGCCGCGGCCGATCAGCGCTTCGGTGTAGAGCTTGCGGGTGGAGCGCTTGGCGTCGATGAGGTCGTACATGAGCGGCTGGGTGAACGAGGGGTTGTCGGCCTCGTTGTGCCCACGCCGGCGGTAGCAGATCAGGTCGATCACCACGTCCTTGCCAAATGCCTGACGGTAGGCGAAGGAGAGCCGCCCGACGCGGACCACCGCCTCCGGGTCGTCGCCGTTGACGTGGAAGATGGGTGCCTGGATCATGCGGGCCACGTCCGTGGCGTACACGCTGGACCGGGAGGCCTCTGGCGCGGTGGTGAACCCGACCTGGTTGTTGACCACGATGTGCACCGTGCCACCGGTCCGGTAGCCGCGGAGCTGGGACAGGTTCAGGGTCTCGGCCACGACTCCCTGGCCCGCGAACGCGGCGTCGCCGTGGATGAGTATGGGCAGCACCGTGAACCCCGGCTCGCCCATGTCGAGCATGTCCTGCTTGGCCCTGACCACGCCCTCCAGGACCGGGTCCACGGCCTCCAGGTGGCTCGGGTTGGCTACCAGCGAGGTGGGGATCTGGGCGCCGTCGCTGGTGGTGAACACGCCACCGGCGCCCAGGTGGTACTTGACGTCACCGGATCCGTGGGTGGTGCGCGGGTCCAGGTTCCCCTCGAACTCGCCGAAGATCTGCGCGTAGGACTTGCCCACGATGTTGGCCAGGACGTTCAGCCTGCCGCGGTGGGCCATGCCGATCACGGCCTCGTCCAGGTGGTGGGTTGCCGCCTCGGTGAGCACCTCGTCGAGCAGGGGGATGAGGGACTCGGCGCCCTCCAGCGAGAACCTGCGCTGGCCCACATACTTGGTCTGCAGGAACATCTCGAACGCCTCGGCCACGTTCAGGCGCGACAGGATCTGCATCTGCTCGGCGTGGGTGGTCCTGCCGTGCGGCCGCTCGATCCTGGCCTGCAGCCAGGCGCGTTCGTCGGGGTTCTGGATGTGCATGTACTCGATGCCGACGGTGCGGCAGTAGGAGTCGCGCAGCACGCCCAGGATGTCGCGCAGCTTCATCAGCGGCCGCCCGCCGAATCCCCCGGTGGCGAACTCGCGTTCCAGGTCCCACAGCGTGAGCCCATGGGAGTTGATGTCGAGGTCGGGGTGCTTGCGCTGCTTGTACTCGAGCGGGTCGGTGTCAGCCATCAGGTGGCCGCGCACCCGGTAGGCGTGGATCAGTTCGTGCACCCGGGCGGCCTTGGTGATGTCGTTCTCGTGCAGGGCCGCGATGTCCCGCACCCAGCGGACCGGCTCGTAGGGGATGTGCAGGGATGAGAACACGTCGTCGTAGAAAGCGTCCTCGCCCAGCAGCAACTGGTGGATCCGGCGCAGGAAGTCCCCGGACTGAGCGCCCTGGATGATCCGGTGGTCATAGGTGGACGTCAGCGTGATCGTCTTGCTGATCGCCAGCCGGGCGATGGTCTCGTCGGAGGCACCCTGGTAGGCAGCCGGGTACTCCAGCGCGCCCACACCGACGATGCAGCCCTGCCCAGCCATCAGCCGTGGCACCGAGTGCTGTGTCCCGATGGTCCCGGGGTTCGTCAGTGTGATCGTGGTGCCCGCGTAGTCCTCGACAGTCAGCTTGCCGGTCCTGGCCCGGCGGACGATGTCCTCATACGCGGTCCAGAACTGGCGGAAGTCGAGGGTCTCGGCCGCCTTGATGCTGGGGACCAGCAGCTGCCTCGTCCCGTCGCGGCCGGTCACGTCAATGGCCAGGCCGAGGTTGACGTGCTCCGGGGTGACTACGACGGGCTTGCCGTCTTCCTCGGCATAGGAGTTGTTCATCTCCCGCACGGTCGGCAGTGCCCGGACCAGCGCATAGCCGATGAGGTGGGTGAAGGAGACCTTCCCGCCCCGGCCGCGTGCCAGGTGGTTGTTGATGACGATGCGGTTGTCGGTCGCCAGCTTGGCGGGGATGGTCCGCACGCTCGTCGCCGTCGGGACGGTGAGGCTGGCGGTCATGTTCACCGCGGTGCGGGCGGCCGCGCCGCGCAGGCGGGTCACGCTGGCACTGGGTGTGGGCGTGGTCTGCGCCGGGGCATGCGGTGCGGCCGTGCCGGGCTGTGGTGCGGCGGTCGCTGGTGTTGCCGCTGGGGGCGCGGCTGGGCGTGCCGCTGCCCTGGACGGAGAGCCGGGCTCCTCAGGAGAGGGCTTGTAGTCCGCGAAAAAGCTCCACCAGGCCATGTCCACCGACCCCGGGTCGGCCAGGTAGCGTTGATAGAGCTCGTCCACGAGCCACTCGTTCGGCCCGAAGTCCTTGTCGGCGGCTGCCTCAGCGGCGCCAACGTGGTGCTCTGGCGCGGCATGTTCGGCCGCCTGATCGCTGAAGTCCGCGGACGCCCGCGGCGGCTGTGGAGGCACGGCGGGATCGCCCTCTTCCGACCTTGGAGTATCTGCCAATTGCCCGGTTCCTTAGGCTACCTCGGCACCGCAGCGGCCTGGATCGAGAATGCGACCAACCCCCACCACACCGGTACTGAGTTCGGCTGCCGCGGACACCCGGGGGCAAGACCTGCCGCCCGGGTGAACATTCTGCGCCGCAGTGACATTTTCCTCCTCCGCGGCAGTGTCAGGGGTATGTCCTCGGCCGACGGGAGGTGCTTACATGAGCGGTCGGAGGTGGCAGACAGTGCGCGAGTTCGGCGAACTCGAAATGGCGATCATGGACGTGATGTGGGCCTCAGACCGCCCGTTTTTGGTCCGCGAGGTCCTTGAGCGACTGGACTACTCCAAGCCCCTGGCCTATACCACCGTGATGACCGTGATGAACATCCTCTACCGCAAGGGGGTTCTGCGGCGGACGAAGCAGGGGCGCGCCTGGAAGTACTGGCCCGTTGAAGGCCGGGAGGAACACGGCGCACGGCTCATGGACGAGGTCTTGGGCTCTGGTGGTGACCGGGTGCTCACGATGCAGTGGTTCTTCCAGCGCGTCAGCAACGAGGAGGTTGGGCGCCTGCTCCAGCAGGTCAGTGACGAGAAGATGCGACGGTGCCTGGAGCACGTCGACGACGCTGAAGTGCAGCGGCTGCGCAGCGTCGTGATGGAGGTCAGCTCACGCCGGCTGGCTGTTCGCTAGGCCGTCTGCCGCGAACACGTCGTTGCGGTGGTGCGTCAGGCAGGGCAGTGCCGCCCGGACCTGCGCCGTGAGTGACCGGTCGAACTCCGCGACACAGACTCCCGCGGTCGGCCCCAGCTCAGCCCGAACCGCACCCCACGGGTCCACCAGCATGCTCCGCCCGATGCCCGTGGGCGCGCTGGTAGGAGGTGACGCGGGGTCCGGCACCTGGCCGGCCGCGGCCACCCAGACCGTGTTCTCGATGGCCCGGGCCCGCACGAGCGTGACCCAGTGCTCCTCCTTGAACAACCCTGCCTTCCACGCGGCCGGCACCACGATCAGCTCGGCGCCACGGTCCACCAGCGACCGGGCAAGTTCCGGGAACCGGATGTCGTAGCACGTCATGAACCCCACCCGCAGCCCGGCCAGGTCCGCCACCACCGGCCGGCCGCCGGGGGCGACCACCTTCGACTCCTGCTCGCCGAGTGAGTCGAACAGGTGGATCTTGCGGTACGCGGCGACGAGCTCACCGTCTGCGTCATAAGCCACGGCGGTGTTGTAGACCCGGTCCCCGTCAGCAGGCTCGAACACTCCCGCCACCAGGGCCAGCCGGGCGTTGCGGGCGGCCTCGGAGAGCCCGCGGGCGAAGCTGCCGTCCAGCGGCTGCGCGGCGGCACGCAGGTCGCTGCCGAACCGGACCATCGTGGCCTCGGGGAACACCGCCAGGCCGGCCCCCTGCCCAGCGGCGTCAGCCACCGCCTCCCGCACCCGGCCCAGGTTGACCTGTGGGTCTGGACTGATGGGCAGCTGGCACAGTGCGATCCGCATGTCCGCAGACTAAGCCAGCCGCCGGGTCGATGTATCTCTGGCTGGCCAGAGGCCTCCGAGCAGATGGGTGTGCCTGGTGTACACCCGCGTCACAGCCGATCAGCCTTTCAGGGGGAAGGACAGATCATGAAACTGCACGCATCCGTGGCCACCCGGCGGGCCCTGGTCGCCGCCGCGGTGACCTGCGCCGCCGCTGTTGCCCCGGCCACGGCCCTGGCCTCCTCGGCACAGCACGCCGACGGGACCCGGGCCATACCGTCGTGCACCACATCGGGCCTGGATGTCTGGCTGGACACCCAGGGGAGCGGTGCCGCTGGCCACACGTACTACTTCCTGAACTTCACCAACCTGTCGGGGAGCACGTGTGTCCTGTCCGGGTACCCCGGTGTCTCCGGAGTCACGCTCACCGGCGCCCAGGTCGGCAGCGCGGCTGGCCGCAACGGCGTCACCCCGAACCCCGTGACACTCGCGAACGGCGCCACCACCCACGCACTCGTGGGAGTCGTCAACCCGGGCATCATCCCGCCCTCCCAGTGCCACCCGGTCACCGCGGCTGGGCTGCGGGTGTACCCGCCGAACCAGACCCAGTCCAAGCTGGTCCCGTACCCCTTCCCCGCCTGCTCGGCCAAGGGCCCGGTCTACCTGACCGTCGGCCCCGTTGGGTTCCCCTAGCAAGTACCGGCCGGACCAGGCAGGCATTCGCGGTCAGGGGCGAGTCACGCGATCGACCCGCTCGATGGTGATGAGGCCGTTGTCGACTATGTACATCACCCGGTATGCGCCGACTCGTAACCGGTGGTACCTGCCCCGATGAAACGCCTCTGGTGGGAAGGGATCATCTACCAGGGCTGCCACGGCATCGCCGACTGCGCGCATGCCTGCCTGGTCTCGTAAGTAACGGTGGGCTGACGTCGCGGCCGCAGGTGTCCACCGGATTTTCACCGGTTGCCGCCGAGCAGGATCGCCATGACCTCTTCATGCGACATTGCCCCTGGGCTGCCCGCAGCCACCCATTCGTCGTGTTCCTTGAGGGCCGCCTCGATCTCGGCCTCCTCGAGTGCCTCGGCGGAAGCGTGCCGCTCCAGAGCCTGCAGTCTCCGCAAATCGAAGATCGGCACGACTGCGGCGGCTTCGCCACCGAGATGGATGACCTCGTAGTCCTCTCCAGATCCAAGGTCGGATGTTGGTTCGGCGCTCATGGCGTCCACCGTACCGGCCGGGTCCAGCACCGGAGGCTACGCCGAGCCGGTACCGCGCCGGCTTCGTTGTAGCCGTCTCGAGGCGACACCGGCTGGGGCGGCGTGGTGTCATGGCGGGGTGAAACGACCGTTGCTCAACGCGGCACTGGCCGACATGAGAAACACGATCTTCGCGGAGATGTCGGCGCTTGCCGTGGCGACCGGGTCGGTCAACCTCGGCCAGGGGTTCCCTGACACCGACGGCCCGGCCGAGGTGGCGGCCGCGGCCGCGGCGGCCGTCCTGGAGGGCCGGGGCAACCAGTACCCGCCCGGTGCGGGCATCCCCGAGCTTCGCCAGGCCGTGGCCGCCCACCAGAAGCGCTTCTACGGCCTTGACGTGGACCCCGACACCGAGGTCCTGATCACCGTCGGCGCCACCGAGGCCATCGCGGCGTCCCTGCTTGCGCTGCTCGAGCCAGGTGACGAGGTCATCGCGTTCGAGCCGTACTACGACTCCTACGCGGCATGCGTCGCCATGGCTGGCGGGAGGCGGGTGCCCATCACACTGCGGCCGCCCGGCTTCCGGCCCGACCTGGCAGCGGTGCGCGCAGCCATCACCCCGCGCACCAGGCTGGTCCTGCT
>DASYYE010000542.1:0-20548 GCA_035946955.1 Streptosporangiaceae bacterium
CGTCCGGAGAACCTCGTGGCGCGCTACCACGGCGTCGAGCGCGTGCCGCAGCGCCCGGATGTCGAACGCGCCGGTGAGACGGGTTGCCGCGTGCAGGCCATGCAGGGCTCCTCCGGCCTGCCAGCGGTCAAGGAACCACAGGCGCTGCTGGGCATAGGACAGCTGGGCAGGCCCGCCGGACGCGCGGCGCGCGATGCCGGGTTCTGCTGGCCTGCGGGCCGCGAGCAGTGCCTGCTCGACCATGGCCCGGCGTTCCGCCGGCAACCTGGCCAGCCGCTCGGCTAGGCCGTCCGTCCGGTACTGGGCGCTGGTCACGCCAGGTCCTGGCTGTCTACGAGCAGGGCCGTCCCGTCCTGCGGCGCGCTTTCGAGTGTGTCGAGCAGGCCGAGGACTGCTGGGTCAGCCGACGCGGACACCGCATGGGCGGTGGCGACCGTGGCGAGGCCCGCGACCGTAGGGTTGCTGAAGACCGTCCGGAGTGCCAGATCGAGGCCGAGTGCCTCGTTGACGCGGGCAAGTACCCGGTTCGCGAGCAGCGAGTCGCCGCCGACCTCGAAGAAGTCCTCCCCGGTTCCCACCCGTTCGCGTCCCAGCACGTCGCACCAGATCTCGGCGATCATGACCTCGATGGGCGAGGATGGGTCGCCGTCGCAAGAACCCGGCGGCGGCGCGGCTTCACTGGGCTCAGGGAGCGCCGCGCGGTCGATCTTGCCGCCTGGGGTCAGCGGCAAGGCAGCCACGATCATGATGGTCGACGGGACCATGTAATCGGGGAGCTTGCTTCGCAGGTACGTCCTTATCTCGGCGGGTCGCGGCGCGGATTGGGGCCGCGGTGCGCAGTAGGCCACCAGGCTCGCGCCGTGGGTGGTGACCACGGCACCGCCGAGTCCTGGGTGGCCGAGGAGGGCGTTCTCCACGTCACCGAGGTCGACCCGGAACCCCCTGACCTTGACTTGCGAATCCCTGCGGCCCATGAACTCCAGGTCGCCTGCTGGTGTCAGGCGCCCGAGGTCACCGGTGAGGTACATGCGCCCACCCGGCTGCTCAGCGAACGGGCATGGCACGAACCGCTCTGCGGTGAGCGCGGCGTCGCCCAGGTAACCACGGGCCAGGCCCGCGCCGCTGATGCACAACTCCCCCACCCCACCGGGAGTCACCGGCATCAGGTCGTCGCCGAGGATGTGCACCGCAGTCCCTGGCATCGGGCGCCCTATCGGGATCTTCGCCAGCGCTGCGATCTCCGCCGGGTCCATGGACGACTCGTAGAGTGTCGCGGTGACCGTGGTCTCTGTGGGGCCGTAGGCGTAGACGAACCGTGGGCGGTGCGATACGAGCCGGGCCCAGGATGCGAGGCGGTCGACCGGGATGGTCTCACCTCCGGTGAGCAAGAACCGCAGCCACGGCAGCGTGTCACCGTCCGGCACCAGCGTGTCGAGCAGTAGCTGAAGGTAGACAGGCGGGAGCATGACGCTGGTGACACCCTGCCTGACGCACTCGGCGATCAGCTCCGGTGGCGATGCCCAGCTCGGATCGGTGTGGACGACCAGGGCCGCGCCGGACAGGAGCGCCGGATATATCTCGGCTGCCGCGGCGTCGAACCCGAGGGCGGTGAACTGGAGGACGCGGTCGTGCGGGGCGAACCGGAAGATCTCGGCCTTGGCCAGCATCCGGTCTCGCAGGGCCCGGTGGTCGACCATGATGCCCTTGGGGACACCGGTGGACCCCGATGTGTAGATGACATAGGCCAGACTGGACGGATCGGCCCTGACACCGATGGGGTCGCGCGGGCAGGACGCGACGGCACGGTCGTCCAGGCAGACGACCGGTGCACCGGTGGACGGCAGTGAACGGGCCAGTGCGTGCTGGGTGAGGACGGCCCCTGGGCGTGCACTGTGCAGGATCAGCTGGGCGCGTTCCTCGGGCAGTTTCTCTTCGACTGGCAGGTAGGCGCCGCCCGCTTTGAGGATGCCGAGCAGGCCGACGACCATGTCCAGTGACCGGGCGACCCGCAACGCCACCACGACATCCGTTCCCACCCCGTGCGCCCGCAGGTGCCACGCCAACTGGTTGGCCCGCTCGTCGAGCTCCCGGTAGGTCACCTGTTCGTGCCCGGCTACGACGGCCAGCGCGTCCGGCGTGCGCCTCGCCTGCGCGGCGACGAGGTCGGGGATACAGCCACGGCGGTTATTCATAGCGACGGTGTGGGACACGGGGCAGGCTCCTCAGTCTCGGGCGGCTCCGGCGCTGGGGCCAGGCCACGTACCGGCGCCGTCCATAGATCAGCGGGGGAAGGGGGGAGCGCAGGTCGACCGTGAGGACATCACCGATGACGATCGTGTGGTCCCCGGCCACGACGGTGCTGCGCACCCGGCACTCCGCGACCGAGTGCGCGTCATCGGGCAGGTAGGGCAATCGCGCCAGCGGCGTCGTGGACCAGCGCACCGACGCGAAGCGGCTGTCGAACTCACCGGCGAACGCCTGGGCCGCGAGGCGGCCGTCACGGTGGATCATGTTGACCGCGAACATGCCAGCCGCCTGCAGCGCGCCGAGCGTGCGGCTCAGGTTGGTGATGCACACGAGCAGCAGGGGCGGGTCGAGGGACACCGCACACAGTGACGAGCAGGTCAGGCCCACGGGCTGGCCGTCCACGCCGACCGAGGTCACGATCGCCACGCCACTGGGGTGACCGGCCATGAGTGCCCGGTACTCGGCGGCGCTCACCGCGCGAACGGTCTCCGCGTGGTCCATGTGGTCACCCGGCCGGTATGGCAACGGCTCCCCGGTCACCGTTGCCCTGTTGCAGGTGCGCGATATAGGAGTACTGGCTTGGCAGCTTCTCGATGAACTGGCGGGCGGCCCTGCTGATCCTGGCGAACTCCTGGTTCGCCGCGGTGGCATCCAGCAGGTCGAGGACTGGCCGGTGCCGGACAGGGACACCGCCCATGCCCAGCAGCAGAGCCACGTACGAGTACGGCTCGAAGCCGTGGTAGTCCGCGTTGATGCTCTCCGCGTCGGGGAGCTTCACCTGCCACAGGCGCAGCCTGTCGGACAGTTCGCCGGGCAGGTCGCGCTGCTTGGTCGCCTTCCAGTACGCGTTGTCGGTGCGTGCCGCCGTGTAGTAGTGGAATGCGAGGAACTCGCAGATGCCGTCGATGCACCGTCCCACGACGTGGTTGTAGTGGTCGATGAGACGGGGGTCGAGGTCGCGGGCGGGGAAGTGCTTCACCAACTGCTCGATGCCGTGCTGGATGAAGAAGATGCCGGTGGACTCCAGCGGTTCGACGAAACCGCTGGCGAGCCCAATCGCCACGCAGTTGCCGACCCAGGAGCGGCGGCTGCGGCCGATACGCATCCGGATGTGGTTGGCCTCCAGGTCCTCGGCCCCGGGCCCGGCTGCGGTGCGCAGTGCCCGCTCCGCCTCCTCCGGCGTGGTGAAGTCACTGGCGTACACGTATCCCATGCCGTTGCGGCCATAGAGCGGGATGGTCCACATCCAGCCGGCGTCCATCGCGCGGGCAGTGGTGTAGGGCGCGATCCCCTGCTTCTCGATGTCCACCGGGACGCGCAGGGCGACGGCACGGTCGTTCGGGAGGAAGTCGCGATAGGAGATGAAGGGCTCCTCGAGCGCCTGGTTGAGCAGCAGCCCACGGAACCCAGTGCAGTCGACGTACAGGTCGCCTTCGAGTGTCCCGTGCTCCTGCGTCACCAGACCCGTGATGCCGCTCTCGTCGCGCTCGACGTGCACGACCTTGTCGACCACGCGCCGTACACCGCGCCCCGTTGCCAGCATCATGAGGTAGGTGGCGAGCAGGCTGGCGTCGAAGTGGTACGCGTACGGGTACTGCGTGTGGTGGTCGTCGGTGAGCGTGGTCCGCTGGGTGGGCTTCAGCGAGTCACCGCGTGGGTCGAACAGTTCGCCGTCGAGAGTGTGCGGTGAGCGCATCGCGTCGCACATCTGGGCCAGCACGAAGCAGTCCCGGTCGAACCGCTGGGACGGCTGGCACTTCAGCCACCACTCCGCCAGCGGGAATCCCCCGACCAGGCTGGGCCGCTCGAAGGGGTGGTAGAAGTCGTGACCGGGGGCACGCCAGTCACGGAACCGGATGCCCAGCTTGTAGGTCGCGTTGCAGGCGGGCATCCACTCGTGCTCACGCAGACCGATATAGCGGAAGAAGTGCCTGATCGTGCTGAAGGTCGCCTCGCCGACACCGATCGTGGCGATGGCGTCCGACTCGACCAGGGTGACGTCCACCTGAGTGCCGAGGCTCGCCTGCAGGTACGCCGCTGTCATCCAGCCCGCGGTCCCGCCACCGGCAATGACGACTCGCTTAGTCATGAAGTCCCTCCGGAATCGCGAAACTCAGCTCCGCGTGGCAGAAACGCACCCATTCCTCGTCCACGGCGTCGAAGAGGACGCCCTGGTCCGCTGCGACGGGGTTGGTGACGACGGTCAGGTCGTCCCATACGTAGACGACGGTGTCGTCGCTGAGCGCTGGCGCGCCCGGTGCTGTGCTCTCCACCCAGCCCGGAAACCGGCGTAGCTCAGCGAGCTGGTATGCCTTGCAGTACTCCCTCATCCCTTGTCCTCCGTCCTAAGCCTTCGGCCAGGCGGCCTGGCAACCGCTCACACCGTGACCTGCTCCTGCTCCTGTGTGCTCATCTCCGCCTCCACGTTGCGCAGCCGCGGGTTCGCGTAGCTCGTCAGCACGATCACGAGGTACCAGGCACCAAGCGCCAGCAGCAGCAGTGCGATGCCCCGGTTGTGCCCGGTGCCGATCAGCCGGCCGACACTGCCAGCGAGCGCACCCGACGGCGTGAGCAATGGACTGAGTGCCTTCACCAGCGGCCCGGCCAGCAGGTACGACAGCGGCAGCGTGGACCAGGCGACGAAGCGGTTGAGTGCCACCACCCGCGCCTGCATGGCTGCTGGCACGTGGGTCAGGATGATCGCGTTCGTGCACCCACGGACGAACTGGATGCTGAAGAGCAGCATGAAGATGCCGGCCCCGACCACATAGGCGTTCGGGCGCAAGCTGATGACGAGCAGCCCGATCGACTGGGCGACACCGAACACCACGACTCCGGTCACCTTGCGCTGCGGGCCACCCCATGCCGCCATGACGGCCCCGCCCAGCAGCATCGCGAGACCGCCGACCGAGAAGATGGCACCGAGCACGGCGGCTGACCCGAAGCCGAGTACCAGTGGCGTGATCGCGATCTGTGTCATCCCGACCCCGAAGCTGGTGGCCGCGCCGACCAGGAACAGGTACAGCAGCCCCCGGTACTCCAGGACGTAGCGCCAGCCGGCCACCGTGTCCTGCCACAGGGAGCGGGCGCCAGCGTCGTCGGCGACTTGCCTCACCGGAGGTGTCACGACAGTGAGCACGGTGAGGAAGCCGAAGGCGTACGTCGCGAAGTCGACGGTCAGCACGCCGGCCAGCCCGATGGTCACGACCAGCACACCGGCGACAAGCGGCGGCGCGACCATGGAGAAGTTCTCGCCCACCTGCACCAGGCCACTGGCTCGGCCCATCTGGTCCTTGGGGACGAGTTGGCCGACCGAGGCGTAGTAGGCCGGGTCACGGAATGCGCCGGACACCGCGATGACCGTGACCCCAGCGTAGATGTGCCACAGCTGCAGTTGCCCGGTGTGCTGGAGGACGGCCAGCGCCACCACCACCAGCCCGGACAGCGCATTGCATGACAGCATGACGTGGCGCCTGTCCCACCGGTCGGCGAGCGCTCCGGCGAACGGGGACAGCAAGATGGCGGGTATCCGGGTGAAGACCGCCACCAAGGCGAACTCGGTGATCGACCCGGTGTGTCTGTAGACGAAGACGCCAAGCGCGAACCCGCTGAGGTCGGTGCCGACGGCGGATACGAGCTGGCCCAGCCAGAGGGTCAGGAACACCTTCTTCGGATTGCTCACCCGCAGGTGCCTCATGGTTGCTGTCCTTCGCTGTTGGGGGCCCCGCGGTCCATGCCGGACGCGCTCCCGCCAGCGGCCAGCTCGCGCAGTGCGCGGACCCAGCCATCGAGGAGATCGCCGACCGTCGCGGGGTCGTACTGCGTCGTGCGGTAGTAGATGTCGAGCCTTACCTGGTCGCCCAGCACGATCGTGTCGAACTGCAGGACGTACGGCGTGGCAGCACCGCTGTCCATGTCGTCGCCGGGGCCTTCGACCACCGGCCCTAGCAAGGCACCGTGGGTGCCGCTGCGACCGAACCGCCCGGCGTATGAGAACAGGGCGTCGGCCGCTGGCAACGTGCGCAGGCGCCGCCGCACCTCGGCGTCCTGGCTCAGGTACCGCAGCAGGTTGTCGCCCGCACCGTGGGGACCGGAGGAGTGGCGCAGTTGGCGGTCCACATCGGCGACGGCTGCGTGGGCGGGCAAGGACCCGTCCACCTCGAACACGGCAGGCACGTTCATGCTCAGCCAGCCGACGGTGCCGGACACGTCGCTGTCCAGCAGGGCGTCGCGGCCGTGGTTGACCACATCGATGAGGTGACGCGCCTGCCCTGTCCACCTGCCGAGCGTGAGCAGCACCCCGGTCAGCAGGAGGATGTCGAGGGACACATGGTGGACGTTGACCGCCTGCCGTGTCAGTGCCTGGGTCTGCGCCGCGTCGAGGTAAGTGCCATCGTGATGGGTGAACGCGGTCCGGCTGCTGATGGCGGTCTCGTTGTCAACTGGGAGCGGCTCGACGTGCTGACGCCGCTGCGACAGCCACTCACCCAGCTCCTCGCTGACCGCCGGGGTCTGCGCGTACTCGTACAGCCGCCGGGACCAGGCCAGGATGGAGGCGCCCGAGCCGTCAGAGACGACCGCGGAGCCGCTGCGTGCCGCCTGGTACGCCGCCTGGAGGTCGTCGAGGACGATCCGCCATGAGACACCGTCGATGGCCAGGTGGTGAAAGACCACGAACAGCACCGACGGGCCCGGAGGGTCCACGGTGAAGAGCGCGAACCTGGCCAGCACGCCGTCCGGGAGGCTCATGCCCCGCTGCAGCTCCGCTTCGTGCCTGGCCGTCCTCGCGGCCCGTTCCTCAGCGCTGAGCCCACGCAGGTCTACGTGGGTGAATGGGGCCGTCTCCGGCGGTCCCGCGTCGACCTGGCACCAGCCGTCGTCACTGGCTGCGAAGTGCATCCGCAGTGCCGGGTGACGGGCCACGACCGCGGCGGCTGCCTGCTCCAGCGCGTCTGCATCGACATCAGGCGGCACCTGGAAGCGCAGCGACTGGTTGAAGTGGCTGGGTCGCGGCAGGTTGAGCCCGAAGAACCAGGCGTGGCCCGGCAGCAGCGGAGCTGACCGCACCACCTCAGTCCTGGTGTCGACGGTGACGGCGGACGTTGCCACAGCGGCCAGCTCAGCGACTGTCTGGTGCCGGAACACCTGGGGCAGGGTGAACCGCAGCCCTGCCTGGCTCGCGTCGGCGATCAGTGCCACGGCCATCATCGAGTCGCCGCCGACGTTGAAGAAGTTGGTGTCCACGTCGGCGACCGGGCGCTGCAACCGCTCGGCGAACAGCCGGGCGAGCAGCCGTTCGGCATCGGTGCGGGGTGGTCTCCCGTCTCCGGGTTGCCCGGCCCTGGCCTCAGGCCTGTCGGCGCCCGCCACCGGACGCAGCCGTGAGTTCACTGCGTGGAGGATCTGGGCGGCGCTGGTGAACTGCCCGGTCGTGGTGGCGAGCGCAGTCGGGGGGCGCCACGGCGGCGCCGCGGCGGCGCGCAGCTGCTGACTGGGCGGCGTCGCTGACGGGCGCTGGTCCAGGCTGGCCAGGCCCACCTCCACCACCGGGGGACCGTCCTGGGCAAGCGCGGCTGGGTGCAGGCGCGTGAGGAACTCACGGAACGCGCCGTTGCGCGGCGTGGGCCGGTACGTGAACGTCAGCGCCGTGCAGCCACGGGCCCGCGCCAACTCGCGCAGGGCCGCCAGCACCTGGGCCTCGACGCCCTTGCCGAGCACCGGGCACGTCAGCACCCACAGGTCAACGGCGAGCGCCTGGCCGGAAGGATGCATCACGGCGAGGCCTGCCAGCCCATAGTCACCAAACCGGTCCCGGACGCTGATGCCACGGCACAGGCCGGGGTCTGAGGCGATGCACCCGGCAAGCCGCTCGGGCTCCCACACCTCGCCGTCCATGTGGAACTCGCTCACGGTCCGCGTGAGGTCTGACGCAACCTGCGTGTCACCGGCCCGGAGCGGTTCGCACACCACCTCCAAGCCCAGGTGCTCGAGAAAGCTGTCCAGAGTGAGCGAGGGCTGCCCGGCTGCCACCGCCTCGGCATGGGATGCGCGTCCCATGCCTGGCGGAGCCTGGTCCACGGCCCCGGTGCGGTTGAGCGACGCCACCCACTGCTCTGGCGCTGGTGGGAGCAGGAGCAGTGTCACCGCAGGGCACTCGCGGCGCACCGCCTCGATAGCTGGTGCGTCGGTGGAGAGGAAGGTCACCCGGCGGTCCGGCCCAGCCAGGTCGGCGACAGCCTTGCCCACATCCACCGCGCGGTCCGTACCCTCCGGCCGCCACACCGCAAACGGCGCCATGTCAGCGAGCCCGGCCCGGACGTCCTCGGTGGCGCCACAGACCGCGACGGTCGCGCCAAGGCGGTGCGTCTCGGCGAGGTAATGCCCGAGGTGAGTGAAAGCACTGGCGGTCCCGCGGCCCTCGACCGCATGCTCGGCACGGCTGTGCACCAGGGCGGCCCCGTCGATCAGCAGCAGTGGCGGCGCGGGCTGACGCCACAGGACGATGGCCCGCGCTATCCGCTGCCCGAGATGGTCGAAATACTCCTCGGAGAACGGGATCTGTGCTGTCATCTGCAGCGCGGGCCGGTAGGCCTGGGGGCTGCCGAGCGAACGCACCAGCATGTCCGCGTCCACCACGCTCAGACCCGGCTCGCTCGCCAGCGCCTGCCGGGCACCTTCCCGGGCCTGGGTGGCCACTGCGGTGACGCCTGCCGGGTTGCCGTCGTCGCCAACTCCGGCCGGCCGGACGTCCGGTATGGCAGGTAGCACGAAGACGAGGTGAGCCGTGCTTTGCCGCACGGCACGGATGCTCGCCTCCGCCAGATAGCGCAGGTCGGTCTCGTACGGGTGGGCGGGGCCAGCCACCGGCAGCGGGGTTGCGGCCCATAGCTCCTCGAGGCGGGGCGCAACCACGACCACATCCGGCCGGTAGCTGGCCATCGCGGACCCGCCGTCCAGGAGCTGCTGGGCGATCTGGCCGTAGGGTGCCACCCACACGTCGGCGGCGATACCGGCGTCGTCAAGGGCGACACCGAGAAAGGGCACGACAGGGTCGGCGGTGAACGTTGCCAGCAGTGCGACCTTCAGGCCCGGCGGCCGGGGCGAGGAGCGCTGCCAGCGGATCCGCTTCCGCAGCCGGTCCGCAGCCATGGCTTGGTGCTCCGGCCTGGCCGGCGCCTCGTTCACAGCCCCACCTCCTGGACCTGCTCGACCGCTGACTTGAAGGCGGCGAGGAAACGCATGGCGTCCCGGCCGTTGATCACCCGGTGGTCGTAGGTCAGCCCGACAGTGAGGTACGAGCGCTGCCGGGGCAGGCCCGCCTCGTCGAGCACGACCTCGGTCCGCACGGACCCCAGCGACACGATGCAGACCTGGGGCGGTAGCACGAGCGGGACCGCGACGAGGACGTCGGGCTCCATGTGGAGCGACAGCGTGAGCTGGCCATCCCGCAGGTCCTCGGTGCGGAACGCAGTACGCATCGCTTTGACCCGGAAGTCCATCAGGTCGTCGGCGACATCGGCCGCGGAGCGGCCGCCCGCATTGCGGATGACCGGGACGAACAGGCCGGTGCCGACATCGATGGTGACGCCGATGTGGGTGTCTCCCTCGGGTACCACGAGCTGTCCGGTGTCACCGAACGAGGCAAAGAACACTGGGAAGTGCGGCCGCAGCCGCCCGAGCGTTGCGACCGCGACCTCCGGCAGGCCGATCTGTGGACCGTCGGCGGTGTTCAGTTCCTGCAGCCGGGCCAGCACCTCGTCGCAGTACACGGCCACGGCAGCGAACGCGTCGGGGATGGAGGCATGTGACCGTGCAACGACCCGGGCGATCGCTTCCTGACGCGGTGACAAGATGCTCGGCTGGGTCTGGCCGCCCTTCTCCAGCAGTGCTTCGACGTCGGCGGCCCGGACGATCCGCTTGCCCAGGGAGCGCAGTTGCTCGCTGGAGACGCCAGCCCCCCCGGCGAGCCGGCTTGCCGCCTCGGTCAGAACCAGCCCTGGCACGCCCGTCCCCAGGTGGCCGCTGGGGGACGCGATCGGGCCGTCAGGGCTGCCGGCGTCGGGGGTGCCATCCGCCCGTGACAGCAGATACGCCTGGCGGGCCGCTTCGTCAGCGAACACGTAGCCGATCACGTCGCCGACCCGGCACTCGGCCCCGGTGCCGACCGTCTGGTGGATGACTCCAGCACTCTCGGCGCAGACGTCGGCCGCCGCCTTCGCTGTCTCCACCACGGCGACGGCGGTCCCGCCGTCGACATCGGCACCGTCCTGGCACATCCAGTCCACCAGCGTGCAGGCATCGTCGTTGGCGTTCAGTCTCGGGACCGTTATGCCTCGCATTGCGTCACCTGCTCCCTGATCCGCTGCACGATGTCGGACTCCTGCACCACCACGGCCCGCTCCAGGTGGCGCGCGGCGGGGATGACGCTGTCGGCGGAGCTGATCACCTCGATCGGGTGCCTCAACGTGCCCCAGCAGCGCTGGTACAGGCAGTGCGCCACCTCACTGCCCCACGTCCCACCGGGCGTGCTCTCCTCCACGACGAAGACGTGCCGGGCACGGGCGACATCGGCCAGGACCGGTCCTGCCATGAGCGGATAGGTCTGAGAGGGAGTGAGCACGGTGACGTCGATCTCGTGTTCCAGGAGCAGTGTCCGTGCCGCCCCCAGAGCGCGCGACACCATGCCACCGCCCGCGACCACGAGGCACTCGCCACGGCCACCTTCCGCCGCACTGCGGGCCCAGACCTGGTCAGGGTCGGCGAAGTCGAATGCCAACACGTCGTCGATCGGCCCGGGCTGGCGCGCCCGCTCCGCATAGACCGACTTGTACTCGACGAACAGGCAGGGCCGCCCAGCGGCGAGCATCCGGCGCATCACCTGGTGGTTGTCGTGCAGTGCGGAGAGTTCGTAGATGTGGAGGTCAGGCACGCCGATGAAGTGCTTCTGCAGGCTCTGACTGTGGGTTGGGCCGTACCCGCGGTTGCCCCCCATCGGGCAGCGCAGGACCAGCGGCACCGCAATGGGATGGCCATACATCGACACCGACTTCGCGGATACGTTGACGAACTGGTCGAAGCACAACGTCGCGAAGTCGCCGAACATGACCTCGGCGACGACTCGGTGACCGCATAGGGCGAGGCCGTTGGCCACGCCCACGATCGCGTTCTCGCTGATCGGAGTGGCGAGTACCCGGTCGGGGTACTTCGTGGACAGTCCGGCCGTGACCTTGAACGCGCCGCCATAGGGGTCCACCACATCCTCGCCCAGCAGGATCAGGTCCGGATCCTCCGCGAACAGGGCGTGCAGCGCAGAGTTGAGGTTGTCCGCGACCCGTTCCCCCGCACTCACACAGCACCTCCTGGTGCGGGTGAGCGTGTCAGGACATCGGCGACCACGGCGTCGACCGCCGCGCATGCTTCGGCGTCAGCCTCACCGAACTGGTCGGGGTAGTCCTCCTCATACCGGGTGCACCAGTCACGCGACCGCAGCCGGGCCAGCTCGTCGTCGCCGCGGGGGTCGTCACCTTTGCTATGTGGCCCGAGCCTCACCGTGTCGAACTCGACGACCAGCGGTTCCTCCCGCCCGCGTACCCGGCGGACCAGCGGCTCCAGGCCGGCCCGGATGGCAGGGACATCGCAGGTGGTGATGCGGTGGAACGCCAGCCCGAATGCGGCAGCCCGCCCGGCGATCGTCCCCGACAGGTGGCGGTCGATGGGTGTCGTCTGCGCGATGTGGTTGTTCTCGACGACCACCACGAGCGGGGCGCCCCACAGGGCTGCCATGTTGAGGGCCTCGTACACCGTGCCCTGGCCGAACGTCCCGTCACCGATATAGGCCAGTGCGAGCGACCCGCCGCCGTGCCGCTTGAGGTGCAGGGCCGCCCCGAGCGCGACGGGCAGGCTCTCACCCTGGACCCCACTGGAGAAGTAAGTCCCCCGGTGGATGTGCTGGCTCCCGCCGACGCCGCCGCACACCGCACCGGCCCGGCCCATGATCTCCGCAAGCAGAGACGCGGGATCGTCGAAGCGGGCCAGGTAGTGGCCGTGGCCGCGGTGGTTGCTGAAGACGTAGTCGTCCGGCCCCAGCAACGCCGACAGGGCGACAGGGACGTACTCCTGCCCCAGGCAGGTATGCGTGGTCCCGTCGATCAGGCCATTGGAGAAGAGACGGAGGAGTTCCTGCTCAAACCTCCGGATGAGCAGGAGGAGGTACAGGTCACGGTGCTCGAGACGGTTAAGCACGGGCACCCACACCCGCCAGCCGCGCGAACAGCCGGTTGTCGAGGACCGACTGCAGGTAGGGCGCCCCGACGGTGTAGCCGGTGCCGACCTCCTCACCGATCATCCGGACCGCGAGTTTCCAGTGTGTCTGCTTCCACCGCTGGTGCACGTCCTCCAGCTCCAGGGCGGCGGCACAGAGCAGTCGCAGGCCGTCCGCATCGATCACCCCACGTGCGACCGCTTGCCCCACGGTGGAGGTGAGATCCTGCCATCCGCTGTCCAGCCGGTGACGGACCTGCGGTACCGCCTCGTATGCCAGCGACTCGGCTCGTTCGGGCAGTGGCATGGAGCAGAGCGCCTCGAAGGTCTTGTAGTTCCCTGATTGGATGGCGCTCGCACCGACGGTGTACACGCGGAACGTACGGAAGGACTCGACCTGCATGGTCGCCAGGAGCGAGAACAGCAGACGCGCCTCTTGGAGGACAGTGGCGCACCAGGCCAGGCTCGCTGCCGCGTCGTGCGCGCGTCCCTCCCTGACGGCGCCGATCGCATCGCGGACATGACCGGCCATCGCGGCGAACGTCACCTCGAACGACTGCAGGACGCGGATGAACATGTACTCGTCGTGGACCAGGTAGACCGGCTGCATGCTGAGCGCGAGCCGGCATCGCTGGTCCGCGGTCGTCTGGGCCACCCGTTCCCGGGTGAGTTCGTCGAGGCCAGCACAGTCCGTGTGCGTCCCAGCTGCGGGTAGTAACGGCACCAGCACGTCGGTCAGGAGTTTCATCCGCTTACGGGCTAAAGCGGCACCGGGCCGCATCTCGGTGAGCCAGTCATGCGTGCCCGCGAGCGCGCCGCGCTCGAACGACCAGAGGTCGCACAGGAGCAGCGCGACCCACTCGTCGCGTTGGGCCCGCCCGGTCGTCCCGTCCGCCTCAGGCTGGAGGTCGAGCAGGTCGATGCCTAGATAGGTCAGGTAGTTGTAGCGGTCATCCCACTTGTCGAGGGCCACATCGAGGAACGTCGCAAGCTTCGTCTGGCCAGGCAGGTGCTCGCCAAGATCGGCCACGCGCTTACGGGCTGAGGCGAGGGCCACACAGACTGAGAATGGAACAAAGTGTTTGCCACACGAGCGGTAGCAGCCGATCACCGCCGCATAGGGGAATGTCTGCGCGTCCTCGTACTTTTCCCAGGTCGACAGTTCGCTGAGCAGCTTCTCTGCAGCGCTGATCGCGCGGCTCACTGTCAAGGCCCGACCCCCGTCACGTACCAACAGCTAGTTCCCCGTGCAAGCAAATTAAATCTGGCGAATGGGAAGAACCCTACCTGGCTAGTTTCAGCCAGAGTGTCCCTCGACCCGTCACACAAACAAGGGACAAAAAGGATCAAGGAGTTGCCGGGCAATAGCGGCACGACCCTCTAGGCTCGGCAGGGCGAGAGCCCACACACCCTCGGAGCACACATGATCGACCGGCCCGGCCAATGCCTACCGGACCTGCTGCGACATCAGGCGGAGACACGCCCGCGGGATGTCGCCGTCCGGTGGCGAGAGGAGCAACTCAGCTTCGCCGGCCTCCGCGACCGCAGCGCTGGCGTGGCACGGCTCTTGTGGTCCCTGGGCGCGAGGCCGGACACCGTGGTCGGGCTGTTCGCCGAGCCCTCGGCCGACCTGGTGGCCAACGTGTGGGGCATCGTTTGCGCGGGGGCCGCCTACCTGCCACTGGCACCTGACTACCCTGACGACCGGCTGCGCTTCATGCTGGCAGACTCCCGCACCCCGATCGTCCTCACCGAGAAGTCGCTCGTGGCCCGGCTGGCAAGCCTCGCGCCGCAGGTGACGGTCGTCCCGGGAGTCGGCGGTCCCCCCGGCCCCACCGCGCTGGCCGCCCATTCCGCACCTATCAGCCTGGGCCTCCGGCCCGAGAACCTCGCATACCTCGTATACACCTCGGGCAGCAGCGGCCGGCCGAAAGGCACGATGATCGAGCATCGGGGCATCGTCAGCCAGTTGGCGTGGCTACGCGACTACGGCGGGGTCAGCCACCACGAGACCGTGCTGTTCAAGACCCCGCTCAGCTTCGACGCCGCGCAGTGGGAGGCGTTGGCGTCGGCATGTGGAGCAACCGTCATGGTGGCCCCCCCAGGGACGTACCGCGACCCGAGGCAACTGATCGACACGGTCGTCCGGCACGACGTCACCACGCTCCAGTGTGTGCCGAGCCTCCTCCGTGCCCTGCTGGACAGCGAGGAACTGGGGCGGTGCTCCTCCCTCAGGCGTCTCTTCAGCGGCGGCGAGGCCCTTGCCAGCGGGCTTGCTTCGCGCGTGGCCGAGACGTTGCCGTGGTGTCAGCTCGTGAACCTCTACGGGCCCACTGAGTGCACGATCAATTCCTCCGCGTTCTTCGTCCAGGCTGCGGAGCGCTCGCCTCGTGAAGCAACCGTCGTGGCCTAATGGGTGCCCTCACACCCTCGGATAGGCTGCAGCGGAGGGGCGCGAGGAGGACACCATTGCCTAACGAGCGCGAAACTCGCTCTTCAGGGTCAGGACCGGAGGAACTGGACCTCACACCCGATTGTGGACGCTGCTTCGGATTGTGTTGTGTCGCGCCGGGGTTCACGGCGTCCCAGGACTTCGCTTTCTTCAAGGAGCCCGGTGAGCCGTGCCGTCACCTCAGGGGAGACTTCCGTTGCGACATTCATGCTGAACTGACCCAGCGCGGCTTTCCCGGGTGCGTCGTGTACAACTGCCACGGGGCGGGACAGAAGGTCGCCCAGGTCACATTCAGCGGACGCGACTGGCGGCTCCATCCCCAGATTGCCGAGCAGATGTTCGAGGCGTTTCGCGTCATGCGCCAACTCCATGAATTGGTCTGGTACACGACCGAGGCGCTGAGACTGCTACCGAACGGTGTGCTCGACCAAGAAGTGCGTGCCACCCGAGACGAGATCGAACAAGTCACCCAGGGCGACGCTGACACCATAGTGACGGTGGACGTGGCGGGCTACCGGCGGCGCGTCAATGCCCTCTTACTGAAGGTGGGGAGCGAACTCATCGGGGCCGGGGTTGCGCGGAAGATCGAGCGCAGGAATGCCGACCTCAGCGGGACCGACCTCACCACCATTGATCTGCACGGAGCAGACCTCGCCGGTGCCAACCTCAGCCGCGCCAACCTCGCCGGCGCTGACCTCAGCGGCGCCAACCTCAGCCGCGCCAACCTCAGCGGCGCAAATGTCAGCGACGCCAGCATGACCGGCACATGCCTCGACCGGGCCAACGTGAGCGGTGCAGACCTGCGTCACAGTCTCCATCTCACCCAGACCCAACTGAACGGCACGGTCGGCGACACGCTGACCAAGATCCCGCCTTCCCTGACCCGGCCCGTTCACTGGGGCTAGTGACCGGTCGCCACCGCGAGCACGCCACTCAGCCACGGCGCGTACCAGTCCGGGTGGTCGGCCAGGTCCATGCGCAGCCGGTCCGGAACCGACCAGCGGACGTCGACCACCTCAGCCGGGTCCAGGTGCAGGGGCGAACCCGATGGCACCTGGCCAACCAAGACGTGGTCGTACTCGTGCTCGACCCGGGCCGTCTGCGGATCCTCGGCCCGGTACAGGTACACACCGGCCTGGTGCAGCGTCACTCCGCACACCCCGATCTCCTCGCTCAGCCGCTGTGCAGCGGCATCGGACACGCTCTGCCCGGGGGCCGGGTGACCGCAGCAGGCATTGGCCCAGCGCAGCGCGAACCGGGTCTTCGCCGCGGCCCGCTGCTGGATCAGGGCGCGGCCCATGTCGTCCAGCAGGATCACCGAGAACGCCCGGTGCAGCCGACCGGGTGCGCTGTGCGCCTCAGCGACCGCGCAGGAGCCGGTGGCGGCACCTTCCGCGTCGACGAGTTCCACCAACTGCGATTCCCGGGCAAACATGGCTGATCACCTGCCTCCTGTGATGAATACCACCAGGCGCGCCGACATCCGGCCGCACGATCTAAAGCCTCCTTCGGCACCCTTGCCCGACTTACGGCGGGCTGCCACGTTGCCACCGGATGCCGCTTGTGGTTCACGGAGCGGGCGGCGCGGATGACATGCTGGGAGACTGGCGATCACAAGGAGACCCGCGGTGACCCATGCTCCCGGTACACAGTCCCAGTACCGGCGCGCCCCTCTCAGCTCGGAAGAGAAGGCGCGGGGGGAGGCGAACCTGGCTCCCTTCGTGGCCCAGATGCTTGCCGCGAGGGGACGGTTCAGGGTGAGTGCTGACACACCAGACCAGGTGGAGCTATTTCAGGGGGTCGCCCGCAGGGTGAGCGACGTGCTCCAGCGGCCTGTGGTCAGCTATGCCAACGGCAGGGAAATCGTGATCACCTTCGGTCAGCAGGAGACCCCGGCCCTGGCTTTACATTCGCCCGGCGGAGTTCCCCTACGCGCTGACCCGCGACACCCGGCCAGCGACTGAGCGTCCGCGGGTTCGTGAGATCGAAATGAGCTACCACGTCACCGGCTGCACGATAGCGCCACCGTTCACCAACACGCCCTGGGCCGGAATGACCCAGGACGAGGCCGACACGTTCAACGCGTCAGGTAACGGCTGGGAGCAGGTCACCGGCCGCCGCATGGCGGCAACCAAGAAGTTCTTTACGGGCGGAGTGATGCCGACCAGCCTGTCCAGGCAGAACATGGACAGGTACTACATCCGTGGTGTCACAGTCTGGGCGTGCATGACCCCAGCCTGGGATCCGCCGACCCGACCCAGCCGGGCCGCACTGGACAGCACCCTGGCGATGTGGGCGGCCGCTGGGTACACCGAAAATGTAATCGTCGTGCTTTGGCAAGAGCCGATGAACACCATGCCGCCCAGCCAGTGGGCGGCTGTGATGGCCTATTACGGGCCCACGGTCAAAGCGCGTGGCTTTGCGCTAGGCGCCTCTCTGTCCCGTTCCGGCCCTGGACACGCGAGTTATCCCTCCGCCGCCATGGCGCTGGATGCGCTCTTTTCTGAGACAAGCATTGTTCCCGACATCATGGGCCTGGACTACTACGCGAACGGCAACGGCTGGCCAGCCCACACTCCCGACCGAGTCGCGAGCAGGGCCGACGCCCACGGCATTCCTTTTGGGCTGACGGAGTTCAACCAGCAGACCGCCAGCCGTGCCGATGCCACTGCCTACCTGAACTACATCAAGACCTACTTCGACGACCGCGCCGCCGCAGGGAAACCACCTGCCGCGATGATCTGGTACGCCGGCTATCCCCGCGGCCATGGCGACATCACCGACCCAGCTGACTACCGTGTCCCGCTGTACCAGGTGCTGGCTGATGCCTACGAACCTTCGCAGCCGCGAAGACCGCCCAGATGAGCGCGATGGAGTCTGGATCTTCCAGCTCTGGCGTTGCCGGGGCCTGCGCGCTTAACCCAAACAAAGAGGTCTCACCTGCAATTAGCTGGCCTGCCTAGGATCCTCTTTGCGGTGACCGCTACAGGCGATGGCCCCGGAAGGCGGGCGTCTCGGGAGTAGGCGACGATGGTCACCGCAGACGCGCCTGAGGAGCCGGGACGGGTCCGTGATCCGTCGCTGGCGGATGCCATCATCCCGCTGGTGACCGGCTGGAATCTGCTGCCGCTGCTGCTGCTCGGCGTGCTGTCGTTCCGCAAGGTCGCGGCCCCACTGGCGCTGACAGCCGCAGCGCTGTTTGCGGGAGTGCTGGTGCTTTTGCAGCCGCAGGTGGTGGCGGATTTCGTCGGCAAGGACACTGGCGCGCGCACTGGGCTCCATCAAGGCATCTGGCTCGCGATGGCGACCGGGTTCTCGATCAGGTCCGGGATCGGTGAGGTCGACCGGCTCCTGTCACGCGGCGGCATGCACAGCATGCTGCTGACCGTCTGGCTGATCATCGGCGCGGTGACGTTCGGCACGCTGCTCGAGCATTTCGGGCTGATCTCCAGGCTGGTCGACCCGGTCATACGGGCGGCCAGGAGCACCGGGAGGCTTTTCGCTGTTGAGACCGGAGCCCCGCAGGGTGCGGAAGTCCCCGCTGACCACGCCAGGACCTAACTACCCGGTATGGATCATGCGGGCTCGGCATCACCCAGGCGGGGCGATGCGACTGCTGCTGCCGGGTGTCACGGTGGTCCCGTAGATGAAGCTCTCGAGGGCGAGGGAGATCACGGTGGAGCGCTATCCAAACATCAGTGACCACGGGCTGATCGGTGACCTGCAGACGGCAGCGCTGGTGACCACCGATGGCACGGTGGACTTCTTCTGCTGCCCGCGGTTCGACTCGCCCAGCGTGTTCGCATCGCTACTGGACGCCGGCCGCGGCGGGTACTTCCGGATCTCGCCTGCCAGTGACAGCTACGTGACTAGGCAGCTGTATCTCCCAGGTACGGCGATGCTGATCACACGGTTCCTGACCCCTGACGGCGTGGGCGAAGTGCAGGACTTCATGCCGGTCATCGAGGGCGGCCCGGCCAACCGGCACCGGCTGGTACGTCAGCTGCGGGTAGCACGCGGCCAGATGCAGTTCGTCATGGACCTGCAACCCCGGTTCGACTACGGCCGCGCCGAGCACACGGTGGAGGTCTCCGAGGCCGGGGCGGTATTCCGATCCGACGGCATGACCCTGGCGCTGCACACCGAGGGCAGACGTTCCGCGGACGAAGGCGGCGCGACCGTGGAACGTAGCGGCGATGGGCTGCGCGCGACGTTCACGATACGCGAGGGTCAGACCGGCGGCGTCGTGCTGGAGTCGGGCGCCGAGAAAGCGCGGGCTCTGCCGCGCGGCGAACTGGACCGGTTGGCTGATGAGACCGCGGCGTTCTGGAAGGGGTGGCTGCGCCGCTCCACCTACACCGGACGGTGGCGCGAGACGGTCACTCGCTCGGCGATGACCCTCAAGCTGATGACCTACGAGCCAACTGGTGCCCCAGTCGCAGCGGCCACGTTCGGGCTGCCCGAGCAGGAAGGCGGCGAACGGAACTGGGACTACCGGTTCACCTGGGTCCGGGACGGGTCGCTGACCATGCACGCACTGACCGGCCTGGGCTACCTGGATGAAGCGGCCAGATTCGGCGCCTGGCTGCGGGACCGGGCCGCCCAAAGCAAAATCGGCGGCAACGGCTCAGGCCCGATCAAGATCATGTACCGGGTCGACGGGTCGTCGGACCTGAGCGAGGAAATTCTCGACCACTTCGAGGGCTGGCGCGGCTCCAAACCGGTGCGTATCGGCAACGGCGCTGCCGACCAACTCCAGCTCGACATCTACGGCGAGGCCATGGACGCCATCATGACCGGCGACGACTACGGCCTCGAGGTCGCCCACAGCGGCTGGCTGGCCTTGACCAAAATGATCGACTGGGTCGCCGACAACTGGGACCAGCCCGACGAGGGGGTCTGGGAGACCCGCGGCGGCCGTAAGGACTTCACCTTCGGCCGGTTCCAGTGCTGGGCCGCCCTTGACCGCGCAATCAGACTCGCTGAGCGGCACGGGCGCCCCGCCAACGCCGCCAAGTGGATTGCCGAGCGGGACCGTATCTACAACCAGATCATGGAGCGTGGCTGGAACAACAAGGCTAAGGCGTTCACCCAGCACTACGCCACCGACGTGCTGGACTCCTCGCTCCTGCTCATGCCGCTGGAAGGGTTCATCGCCGCCCGCGACCCGATGTGGCTGTCCACGCTGGATGCCATGGACCGCGAACTGGTGTCCGACAGCCTGGTCTACCGGTACAACCCCGCCGCCTCACCCGACGGACTGCATGGCGACGAGGGCACGTTCTCCCTGTGCACGTTCCTCTACGTCGACGCCCTGGCGCGAGCCGGCCGGCTCGACGAGGCGGTGCTGACGTTCGAGAAGATGCAGACCTACGGAAACCATCTCGGCCTGTACTCAGAGGAGATCGGGGCGACCGGCCAGCAGCTGGGCAACTTCCCACAGGCGTTCACCCACCTGTCCCTGATCAACGCGGCGATCACCCTCAACCAGCAGATCGACATGCGTGAAGGCCTGCGCGAGCCCGCATCGGAGATGGCGCGGTAGCCGGGCCTCAGCCTGCCCGGAAAACCGGCCGCCGCGATATGGCC
>DASYYE010000543.1:0-4851 GCA_035946955.1 Streptosporangiaceae bacterium
CGAGCCCGGCCGTTGGCTCGTCCAGCAGGAGCAGGCCGGGGTTGTTGACGATCGCGTGTGCGATCCCCACGCGGCGCAGCATCCCGCCCGACAGGGTGCGGAGCCTCGCCCTTGACTTGCCGCTGAGCCCGACCCGTTCGACAGCCGCCGCCACCGCTCCCGTGACCTGCGCCGACGGCACTTCCTTCAGCAACGCGCAGTACGTCACGAACTCCGCCACCGTGAACCCCGGGTAGTAGCCGAGGTTCTGCGGCAGGTAACCGAGCCGTCGCCGGAGCTCCCGCCGCTGGCGGGAGCTGCCAGGGTCGCGGCCCAGCAGCCGCACCGTCCCCGAGGTCGGCGGGATCGCCGTCGCCATGACCCGCAGCAGCGAAGTCTTGCCCGCACCATTGGGGCCCAGCAGCCCGTACACCCCTGGGCCAGCGCGCAGGTCAACCCCCGCTACCGCTGTAGTCCGGCCAAACCGCCTGGTCAGGCCGGTGATCTCAACGTTCATCATCGCCTCCGGATGCGGGCCGGCCACTGGGCCTTGGGGGAAACCCGCACCAGCGCCCAGGCTGCCCGGCGCACCGGGGCCGGGTCATCGCACCAGGGAGCCGGATCCGGCCTCATACCGCGCAGGTATCCCGGCACCGGCCCGCAGCCGGACTCGTACCTGGGTATGACGACGTCAGCGTGATGGGCAGAGCCGCTGTGGCGGCCTAACCTTGGACCGTGAATGGGGTGCCCGGCGTCACATGGGCGGCCAGCGGCCCAGGTGGAGCGGTACGGACCACGGCCGGGCGGGCATGGCATGGGCTGGTCCAGGTGCTGGCCGGCCTCGAGCCACCCCCCGCGTGGCACTGGCGGTCACCGCAGGAGCGCCGGGCCGCCTACGTCGCGCTGGGCCTGGCCACGCTGGCGTTGTGCGTCGTCAACGCCGGCACCGTGCACGGGGTGGCCGCACTGCACGCCACACTGTCCCCGAGTGCGGACACCATCCAGCTGCCGCCCGTGCTGAAGCAGCGGTTGCTGGCTGCGGTGGTGGTGGTGCCACTGCCGCTGGCCGCCTGGTACCCGACACTGGCCTGGCGGGCCGGATGGCTCGCGCTGCTCCTCTCCCCACTGGTGCCCGCCCACTGGTGGGGCGGCTGGCCGTGGGGCCCGCCGCAGATACTCGCGCTGCTCGCCGCGTTCGCCCTTGCCGGGGTCCGCCACCAGCGGCCAGCCCTGTGGTGGATGTGGACACTCAGCCTCATCCCCTGGCTGGCATGGCTCACCGCCGACATACCTGACCTGAAGGGCCCGGCCAGCGCCACCCTCGTCTTCACCACCGTCGCGGTCGCGGCCGACAGCCTCGGATCCCGGCTGCGGACCCAACGTGCCCTCGCCGCCCAGACCCAGCGGGCCGAGACCGAACAGGCACGCCGGGCCGTCCTGGAAGAACGCGCCCGGATCGCCCGGGAACTTCACGACGTAGTCGCCCACCACATGTCGCTGGTGGCCGTCCAGGCCGAGACCGCTCCCTACCGGCTCACCGGCCTGCCCGAACCGGTGCGGGCCGAGTTCAGCTCACTCAGCCAGGTGGCACGCGAAGCACTCGCCGACATGCGGCGGCTCCTCGGCGTGTTCCGCCAGGACCAGCCCGCCGACCTCGCGCCACAACCCCAGCTGGCCGACATCCCCGCACTCGTCGACGCCACCCGGCGCGCCGGGGTGTCAGTGGAGTTCTCGCCTCCCCCCGCACTGGGCCAGGTGCCATCCGGCGTCGGCGTGTGCGCCTACCGGATCGTGCAGGAATCACTGTCCAATGCCAGCCAGCACGCACCCGGAGCACCCATCACAGTGTCGGTAGCGCACGACTCAGGTGCCGTCCGGCTCCGTGTCGCCAACGGCCCTGCCAGCACCCCCGGCCCACCCGGTAACGAACCCCGGCACGGCCACGGACTCACTGGCATGCGCGAACGGGTCGCGCTGCTCGGCGGGTCGCTGACGGCCGGCCCGGCGCCCGACGGCGGCTTCGTCGTCGCCGCGGTCCTCCCCCTCGGTGACACCCCATGACCGGTGGCGCCTCACCCGACGGCGAGGTCACCACCAGGTGCCTGATCGCCGACGACCAGGCAATGGTCCGGGAGGGTTTCGCCGCGGTGCTCAACGCCCAGCCGGGCGTGCTCGTGGTGGGCCAGGCCGCTGACGGCTCCGAAGCCGTCCGCCAAGCCCAGCAGGTACAACCCGACGTCATCCTGATGGACGTCCGGATGCCCGTCATGGACGGCCTGGAGGCGACCCGCCAGATCCTCAGCGCCGCCGACCCGGCCAGGCCGAGAGTGCTGGTCCTCACCACCTTCGACCTCGACGACTACGTCTACGCGGCACTGCGCGCCGGCGCCAGCGGCTTCCTCCTCAAGGACGCCACCGCAGCCGAACTCGTCCACGCCGTCCGGGTCGTCGCCGCGGGCGACGCGCTGCTCTCCCCGTCGGTGACACGGCGCCTGATCGCCGACTTCGCCCGCCAGGCACGCCAAGACCCCCCGTTCTCACGTGCCCTCGGCACGCTCACCCCCCGCGAGACCGAGGTACTGAGGTTGATCGCCCACGGCCTGTCCAACACCGAGATAAGCGAAACCCTCGTCATCGCCGAGCAGACCACCAAAACCCACGTCGGCCGCATCCTGGCCAAACTCGACCTCCGCGACCGCGCCCAGGCCGTAGTCCTCGCCTACGAAACCGGCCTCGTCACCCCCGGCAAGAAGTAACCCCACAACTCGCCCGAGATCATCTCTAGCCGGCTGGGGTCTCACCGGAGCAGGCGCCCGCGAAGCTAGTTGCATGTTTCCTTAATATGCAACTAGAGTCCTGGGGATGGCCCATTTCGATGGCGGGGCCGCTTTGCGGGCTCTTGCCGACCCGCGGCGCCGACGGATGCTGGAGCTGGCCTGGGACCATGAGCGCAGCTCCAGTGAGCTGGCCAGCAACTGTCGGCTTTCGCGGCCGGCGACCTCACAACACCTCAAGGTGCTGCGAGAGGCTGGTCTGGTCAGTGTCCGGCTGGAGGGGAACCGCCGTCTCTACCGGGTTCGGGCCGACCGGCTCAAAGAACTGCGGGCGATGCTGGATGAGTTCTGGGGCAGCCGGCTCGCCAGTCTGCACACCGAGCTCACCGCTTCCGGTGGGGAGACCCAGCATTGATCGACGGCGATGCGGTCGTCCATGAGCTCGTCCTGCCGGCGCCAGCGGAGCAGGTGTTCGACATGTTCACCGACCCCCGGCTGCTGGTCCGCTGGCTCGGCATCTCGGCCGACCTGCAGCCACAGCCTGACGGCCGCTTCCGTTTCGAGGTCGCGCCGGGGCAGTTCTGCGAGGGGCAGTACGTCATTGTCGAGCGGCCCGGCCGCTTGGTCTTCACATGGGGCTGGACCGACCCGGGCTTCGGGCTGCCACCGGGCACCTCACAGGTGGAAGTGACGCTCACCAGCGCCGGTGATGATGGCCGCCAGTGCCGGCTGCGCCTTGTCCACACCGGCCTGGCCGGAGACCTCGGCCTGCTGCACGACGACGGATGGTCACGATTCCTGGCCCGCCTGACTGCGGCTGCCACCGGCGAAGCACTGCCCGCCTACCCGGCAGAGCAGCCGGAGCAGCGGCTCACCACCTTGCGCCAGCGCGCACGCGAAGACAACTGAACGAGCCGGAGGGGCACTGTGGCCGTTGACGTACAGACCGAGATCGTGATCACCCGGCCCGCCGAGGCTGTCGCGGCCTATGCCGCCGACCCGTCAAACGCCCCGGCCTGGTATGAGAACATCACGTCCACCAGATGGGAAACCGATCCGCCACTGCGACCCGGGTCCAAAGTGGCGTTCACAGCCAGCTTCCTCGGCAGGCAGCTCGCCTACACCTACGAGATCACCGAGTTCAGCCCAGCCGAGCGGCTGGTGATGCGCACAGCCCAGGGGCCGTTCCCCATGGAAACCACCTACACCTGGCAGGCCCTTGACGACCGCTCAACCCGGATGACGCTGCGCAACCGCGGGGAACCGGCCGGATTCTCCAAGTTCGCAGCCCCCTTCATGACCATCGCCATCAGGCGCGCCAACCGCAAAGACCTCCGCAACCTCCGGGCCATCCTCGAAACCGCCTAGCAGGCACCCCGGCCGGGGCCGGCACGTCTGCCTCGGGTAACCAGGTGGCGGTGGCGGCCGCAGCGCTGCAAGCCTGGGGCACTATGGCCAACCGGCACTTCGGGAAGATCGCGGACGTCTGGAAACACGCCGCGCTCATGGAGGTCGTTGGCAGGGTGGCACCGGGCCGTTACGCAGAGACGCACGCCGGGTCAGCCGCCTACCCAATGGTGCGGGACTCCGAGCGCGCATTCGGCATCCTGCGGTTCCTCGAGGTCGCCCCGCAGCACCCAGCCCTCGCCGGGTCGCAGTACCTGGCAGCCGTAGCGCCATGCCTCCGGCCCGGGCAGACCGGCCCTGCGCGAGCGGACACTGAGACATACCCGGGGTCAGCGCTGCAGGCGATGACCACGCTCGGCAACGGCTGCTCATACCTGTTCTGCGACCTCGACCCGCAAAGCGCTGCCGACATCCGCCGCCACGCCGCCGGTCTGGGCCTCCGCCACTGGCAGGTGGCCGAAGCTGACGGCATGGTGACCGTCCGGACCTGGCTGGACGCCACCGGGCCCGACAGCCCACAGCCGACCCCGGGCACCACGGTGGTGCACATCGACCCGTTCGACCCATGGGCCCGCGCCCCGGGCGGGCTCTCCGCCCTGGAGTTCGCTGCCCATCTAGCCACGGGCGGGACTGGGCTCGTGTACTGGTATGGCTTCGACCAGCCCGGCGACCACGCGTGGGCCTACCGTTT
>DASYYE010000544.1:0-3627 GCA_035946955.1 Streptosporangiaceae bacterium
CTACCGTTTGCTGTGTGGCCTGACCCCCGCGCCGCTGTGGTGCGGGGACATCATGGTCACCGACGCGAACGGCGGCGGCTCCCACGGCGACTTGGGACTCGCCACCACGCCCGGCACCGGCTTCGGCGTCGTCCTCGCCAACATGCCACCAGACGTGCTCACCGCCTGTACAGCCGTGGGCTGTGCGCTCGCCGACGCCTACACCGGTGTGACACTGCCCGGCGGGACTCGGGGCAGCCTCGTGTTCACCAGATACCGCAGGCCATAGGAGCGGGGCCACTCCCTGCGCGCAACCGGGTCGCAGGTGGCCGCCGGTGCGGGGCGCCGCGAGCAGGGGTGGGTGGCGTGGGGCTGGATGAGCCGTTGATGTTGTGGGGTCCTTCCCGACGTGGCGGAGTCTGGGGGGACTGGCCCTCGGTGGGGCTCAGCCTGCCCGGCCCAGGTGATCGGCTGCCGGGCCGCTAACTCCTGCGTGTCGTGGTGTCGGTTGTGTCGCGGCGCCCCCGTTAGGTGCTGATCGCTGATCGGGCTGGCGAAGGCGGCAAGGGCAGTCGTGGTGATGATGGCGGCGTAGCGGTCAGGGTCCAGCCCGGAGTCATTGACGAGGTTGTCCCAGACGTGGAATGAGGTGAGCTCCGATAGCAGCGTGGCAGCCTCTTCAGGTGTCCAGCTGGGGTGGAGGCAACCTTCGCTGCGCAGCCGCGTGATGATCCCGGCCGCGCCGCGCATCCGGTTGCCGACGCGGTCCCGCCAAGCCTGCGCAGCGGCCTGGTCGGTGTGCCGTGCCTGATCCAGCGCACGGGCGAGAGGCGCGATCTTCGGATTGCGCCGCGACTGCATCTGCGCCCAGACGTGGATCTGGGCGGCGGCGCCGGGGGCGGCCTGGATCTTGTCTACCCAGGCCTGGAGGTCTTCACGCTCGTCGACGTGGGTTACGAGCGCCAGCAGCAGCGCAGCGCGGTCGGGGAAATGCAGGTAGAGCGCCTGACGCGAGATACCAACCGTGCGGGCGAGCTCCGACATGTTGGGCACGCCCCCGTCACCAGCCTCGATCAGTGTGCGCGCGGTGTCGAGGATCCGCTCTCTCGTGCGTGCGGTTGACACCTGTCAAGGCTATCCCCTACCGTGTCCGCTTGACAGGTGTCAAGTATGCGGAAAAGGGGACCGTCGTGTCCGTAGCGGAAACCCGCGGCCACCAAGCATCCTCAGATGTGGCCGAGGTCGCGGAAACGATCATGCAGCAACTCGAGCTCGCCTGGAACCGGGCGGACGGCGCCGCGTTCGGCGCCCCATTCAGCGCCAACGCGGACTTCGTCACCATCCAGGGCCACCACCACGTCGGCCGGGACGCCATCGCCGCCGGCCATCAGCAGATCTTCGACACGATCTATGCCGGGAGCACGATCCGCTACCAGCTCCTGCAGGCGCGGCAACTCGACGACCAGGTCATCCTCGCGCACGGCCGGGCGACACTGAACGCACCCGGTGGGCCACTGGCCGGCCTGCATTCCTCAACCGCGACCGTCGTCCTGCTCAGCCACGGCGACGAGTACGAGATCACCGCCTTCCACAACACACTGATCACCGGCTGAGCCCGGTCCGGCCGGGGAGCCGACGTCACCTGCTGCCCCTCGGGCGGAGCCGCCATGACCGTTCTCCTTCTGCCCGCAGTCGCCCGATGCTGCCAGGCAACAGCCGGGCGGGGTCAGCGCTCGGTGCCCGGCAGCATGGACTGCGGCAGACGCGGGGGTGGCCACAATTCGCGCAGCGGCCGAGACATGGCCGGGACCTGCCAGGGAAGTCGTGAGGCTGTCCGGCCCCTGCGTGGCGGGGCCAGAAGAAGTTGCTGTCGGCTCGGTGGGGCCAGTCCAGCTTGCTGAGGTGGGCCCAAGAACACCTATCCGAAACATCCCCCCCGGACTCGCGGATGGCCTGCCGGTATACGGACTCCAGAGTTACAGCGGCCATATCCCTGAAGGACACATGCGGGGGGGAGTATGACGGGTAGGAGGAATCCGCCGCCCTCGCGCAATTGGGAGGTAAACATGCGTCGCACGCTCACCCGTCCGCTGTTCATCGCGGCCGTGGCGGCCCTTGCAATGGCCGCCGCCCCTGCGGTGGTTTCGGCTGCCGTCAGCCATGGCCCCAAGGTCAAGGTCGGGCCAAACCAGCCATTCGCAGGGCTGGTCAATGCGAAGACCAGCAACGCGGTCATCCATGTGCTGTGCCCTGGGGTGTCGAATACCGGCCACCCGCTGTCAGGCCAGACTGTCGGGACAGCGCTGGTGCTGCCACCACTTCCCCCCAATACCGGTTTTACCGGCACCGCTGCCACCAGCATCGGTGTGTGGCTGACCTGGCCGCCCACCGTGCCGCCCTCGCCCCCGGCCTACATCGCCACCTTCACCAGTTACGGGACCATGCCCATCCCGACGACCATCACGGTGCCATGTTCCGGCTCGGCCCAGATGCTGTTCCTGCCAGCTCCGGGCAGCCCGACGGTGAAGGCAGCCACCGTCAGCCTGACCTTTGTCAGCATAGCCGCCCAGCGCCGGGCCTGACCGTTTCGCAGCATGACGCCGGGGGCCGCCTGCCAGGCGGCCCCCGGCGCAGCCCGGCAGTGGGGGATACCCTCCGCTCGCACACCTACCAGGGCCAAGACGGCGCGCAACGCCGCGCCGAGCCTGCGACGCCAGAGCGCCGAAGCCAGCAGCACCCGGAAGCCACCTGCAATGCGCCCGCATTCAGACGCACCGCCTGACCAGGGACACCCCGAAGATGATCTTGACTATCTACAAAATTGACGTACACCCACCTGGATACATGGCTGGCATGGAGTGTCGGTGGCCGGCGGTAGTTTTCCGGCCGTGAACCGGACTGATCGGCTGTACGCGCTGGTAGAAGAGTTGCGGGCCGTTGCGCCGCGTCCGCGGCCGGCACGCGAATCGGCGCGGAAATATGAGGTCAGCACGCGCACGATCGAACGGGACGTCTTGGCGCTGCAGGACGCTGGCGTCCCGGTCTACGCCGAGACTGGGCGGCGCGGCGGTTATGTCATTGACAAGACGCTCACGCTCCCGCCGGTCAATTTCACAGCGGCTGAGATGGTCGCGATAGATGTGTCTTTGGCCGGGACGGAGCGGACGCCGTTCGCCTTCGCTGCCCGGAGCGCGCTGCGGAAGGTGCTGGCTGCCGCCCCAGCCAGGCAAACGGCAGAGGCCGCGGAATTGATGGACCGGGTCAGGCTGATCAGGGCTGACCGGCCCGCCGAGAGTGGGCTGCGGCCGGATGGCGCAGCCAGTCGGGACGCCGCGGGCGGCACGCCTCCCACTGAAGGGGATGTTCGGGCAAGACCTGCGGACGTGCAGGCGAGGCCGGCGGTTCCGCTGGCGATCCAGGAGGCGATCACCTGCCGCCACGTCCTGGTGCTTGACTACCGTGAGCACCGCCTGACCCACACGCGCCAACCGATAGCCCCCAACGCTGCCTAGTGCTACGTTCCTCTTTAAGTAGTAATTTAAGGGTGTAGGTAGCGAGGCGTAGGCCAGGTACGGGGAGGCGAGTTCCGTGCCGAAGTTTTTACGGGCGCGCCCGCCAGTGGATGACGGCGAGAGCAGGAAGATCCGT
>DASYYE010000545.1:0-13647 GCA_035946955.1 Streptosporangiaceae bacterium
CTGCGAGTGCTGCTGGGCCTGCTGGCGATGGCCGCGGGCCGGACGCTGACCGCTGAGGCGTTGGTGGACGGGGTGTGGGGGGAGGAATGGTCGCCCCGGCGCGAGCGGAACCTGCATGCGCTGGTGTACCAGCTGCGGCTGCGGCTGGCCGCGCTGGAACCGGGGCCGGGACCGGGCAGGGGCGGGGCGCGGGTGGCCCGGGTAGGTGGCGGGTACCGGCTGGTCCTGGGGGCCGGTGAGCTGGATGTCGCGGTGTTCGCGGACCTGGCACGGCGGGGGCGGGAAGCGGCGCGGGCCGGCGACACCGCCACGGCGCGGGAGTTGCTCGCACAGGCCCTGGGGGTCTGGCGGGGGCAGCCGCTGTCGGATGCGGCGCCGCTGTGCGAGCGGCTCGCCGGCGAGGCGGCCCGGCTGGAAGAGGAACGGCTGGCCGTGCTCGAGGAGCGGATCGGGTGCGACCTGGCACTTGGGCGGCACGGCGAAGCCGCCGGGGAACTGGCCGCGCTGGTGGCGCAGTTCCCGCTGCGGGAACGGCTGGCGGCCCTGCTGATCACCGCCCTGTACCGGGGCGGGCGCCGCGGGGAGGCACTGACGGTGTTCGACGCCACGCGGCGGGTGCTCGCGGAGGAACTGGGCCTGGACCCGGGGCCCGAACTGGCTGGGCTGCAGGCCAAGGTGCTGGCTGATGACCTGGCCCTGGCCCCGGCAGCTTCTGTCGTGGCCTCTGCCGGAACCACCGGGGTGCCGAAGTGGCTGGTCGAGCGCGAGGACTACCTGGCGTCGCTGAAAAGGCTGCTCGACGAGGCGCTGGGCGGCAGCGGCCGGCTGGTGTTCCTGTCCGGAGAGGCCGGCGTCGGCAAGACGGCGCTCGCGGCGGCTTTGGGCGATACGGCCGCCGTGCCGGTGGTCCGGCGCGGCTGCTGCGACAACGTCACCACCGCCGAAGCGCTCGGCCCACTCGTGGATGCCCTGCCGGAACTCGCGCGGGTGCTGGACGAAGAGGCGGGCTTGAGCAAGCTCCGGCTGTTCCAGCATGTGCGCGAGCTGCTGGCGGGCTCACCGATGCTGCTGGTGGTCGAGGACGTCCACTGGGCTGACGAAGCAACACTGGAGGCGCTGCGCTTCGTCGGCCGCCGCCTGGGCGGTACCCGGCTGATGATCCTGGCGACGTTCCGCTCCGAGGAGGTCAATCGCGACCATCTCCTCACCGTTGTCCTGGGAGACCTCGCCACTCTGCCGGGCGTGGTCCGGATGCAACTCCCTCCGCTCACCGCAGCCGGGGTGCGGCAACTGGTGGAGAAGGCAGGCTCGGCCCTGGACGTCAGTGAGGTGTACGAGCGCACTGGCGGAAACCCCTTCTACGTCACCGAGGTGCTCGCAGCGGGACTGGAGGACGTGCCGGCCACGGTGCGGGACGCGGTGCTGGCGCGGGTGTCGCGGCTTTCGCAGGCGGGCCGGGACGTGGTTGCTGCTGCTGCTGTGCTTGGCCCGCGCACCGAGGTGGGCGTGCTCGCCGAGGTGGCTGGGCAGCCACTCACCGCCATTGACGAGTGCCTGCACCGCGCCGTGCTGGTGCCCGAGGGCGACGGCGTGAGTTTCCGGCATGAAATGGCGCGGCTGGCTGTCGAGCGGTCACTCCCCCACGCGGAGCGCGCCGGTGTCCATGCCCGCGCACTGGCGCGGTTGACGGCCCGCGGATCGGGTGATGACCGGCGGCTGGCCTACCATGCCGTCGGTTGCGGCGACCGCGCCGCCGTGGTGCACCACGCGCCGCTGGCTGCCGCCCGGGCGGCACGCCTGGGCGCCCACCGCGAGGCCGCCGACCAGTTCCAGCTGGCACTGCATCACCACGACCTCCCCGACCGGCAGCGGGCGACCCTGCTGGAGCAACTGTCGTATGAGTGCTACCTGACCGATCAGCTCGAGCGGGCACGGGCCAGCCGGCTGGCCGCGCTGGAGATCCACCAGCGGTTGCACGACGCGCTCGACATCGGCTCGTCCCAGCGCTGGCTGTCGCGGGTGTCGTGGATGCTCGGGCGCACCGCCGACAGCGAGCGCTACGCCGCCGCCGCCATCGCCACGCTGGAAACCCTGGCAGAAGCCCGGGAGCTGGCTATGGCCTACAGCAACCTGGCGCAGCTGCGGATGCTCGCCCAGGACGAATCCGAGGCGGTGCGCTGGGGGACCAAGGCGATCGAACTGGCCCATGAGCTCGGCGACCGCGAGACAGAAATGCATGCGCTGAACAACGTCGGCACCGCATTGGTGATGTCCGGCCACACCACGGAGGGCCAGGAACGGCTGACGCAGAGCCTGAGCCTTGCGCTGGCCAGCGACGCGCACGAGCACGCTGCCCGCGCCTACAACAACCTGGGCAGCCTGGGCTGCGAGAACCGGACGTTCAGTGATGGTGACCGGTACCTTCGCGCTGGCATCGCCTACTGCGCCGACCGCGACCTCGACCACTGGCGCCTGATCATGACCGCCACGCTCGCGCACTCGCAGGCGGAGCAAGGCCAGTACGCCGCAGCGGACCAGTCAGTGGCCGAGGTGATGCGGTACCCGGACACCTCACCGCCCACGCGGGTCGAAGCCCTCGTGGTCGCCGGTACGCTCGCCGCGCGGCGCGGCGGTGACAACGTCCCCGAGCTCGACGAAGCCCTTCAGACCGCAATCGAGATCCGCGATACCCAACACCTGGCACCGGTGGCCACGGCGCGCGCCGAATCGGCGTGGATCGCCGGGCGCCTTTCCGCCATCGTTACCGAGATCGACCGAGCCTGGGACGACGCCGTGGGCCACGGGCACCCATGGGCGCTCGGTCAACTGAGCTGGTGGCTGCTGGTCGCTGGGGAGCACCGGCAGGTTCCTGTCCGGCTCGCTCAGCCGTTTGTGCTGATGCTGGCGGGTGATCACCGGGCCGCCGCCAATGAATGGCAGGCCCTGGGCTGCCCGCTGTGGTCGGCGTACGCACTGTCCCGGTCGCTGCAGACGCGGGACGCACAGGAGTGCCTGGATATTCTCAGCGGGCTCGGCGCCGCGGGGGTACGCCGTGCGGTGCTCCGCGAGCGGCGCGCCCGCGGCCTGCCGGTGCCCCGTGGCCCCCGCCCGGCCAGCCGCGTCAACCCGTGCGGGCTGACGGCCCGGGAGGCCGAGGTGCTGGTCCTGCTCGCCGACGGGCTGTCCAATGCCGAGGTCGCCGAGCGGCTGGTCTTGTCGGAGAAGACCGTGGGTCACCACGTCTCGGCGGTGTTGCGCAAGCTCGGTGAGCCAACCCGGTCGCGGGCCGTCGCCGCCGCCCGCCGCCAAGGGATTCTCGCCCCAATATAGGGAACACGCCCGATGCGCCGCCCGGCCAGGCGGAGGTGTGATGTCCCTAGAGGCGCCAGGCAAGCGCGCCTGGCCCCCTCTACCGCCCGGCAGCGGGGGCCGCAGGGTTCGGGCAAGGCTATGACCTGCCGCAACACCGCCAGCACAGTGCCAGCACAGCGGATGCCCACATCGTGACATGCAAGATCTCGCCAGGCCACGGGGGCCTGGCTCATTCGATGGGAGGAATCCCTATGAAGCCTTGGCTTGCCAGGCTCGCGGCTGCCGTGGGGGCTGCAGGGGCCGCCGTCACGATCGCGGCGGTCAGCGGCGCAGTACCGGCGCAGGCGGCCAGCACCAACCTGTTCGCCAGCGTCAGTATCTCCGGCACGCTGGTCGCCGGCAACGGGGTCAGCAGCGTGACCCATATCGGCACCGGGCAGTACGAGGTCACGTTCTCATCCAACGTGGCCAGCTGCGCCTACGTCGCCACCACCATCAACGCCTACTCCCAGGCTCTGCAGATCTTCACCGCCAGCGGGCACCTCAGCGCCGACGGCGTGTACGTGGAGACCAAGAACCAGGGCGGCGGGCTCACCGACGGCCCGTTCAACCTCGTGGTTGACTGCGGCCAGCCCGGCTGGGACTACGCGGTCGTCGGCTACACCGCCAACCTGGTGCGTTCGACACCAGGGACGACCCTCACCCACCTGAGCGCCGGCCGTTACGACGTGCAGTTCCCCGTCAGCGTCAGCAAGTGTGCCTACCTGGCCACAGTCGGCGACCCGGGCAACGGCACCGATGTCAACCCGAACGGCGTCTACACCGGCACGGGGAACAACGCCGACACGGTCTACATCGAGACCAAGAACCAGGGCGGCGGGCTGAGTGACGGGATCCCATTCCACCTGGCCGTGATCTGCCCGCCCGCGGCCAACACCCGGATCGGGGTCGTCAACGCCACCGGCCTGATCGCCCGCGGATCGAGCCTGACCAGTGCGTTCACCGCATCCACCGGGAACTACACGCTGGTCACCAACGAAGTCGTGTCCGCCTGCGCCACTGTGGCCACCCGCGGCTCGGTCAACACTGCAGTGCCGTTCACCCCGGCGACCGTGGAGATCACCCCTGGCCCCGCCACCAACACCGTCGGCATCCAGGTCCGCCAACTGCTGTTCTTCGGCGGCAACCTGACCGACCAGTCGTTCCACACCGCCATCGTCTGCTGACAACAGGCGCCTCCGCGCCCGGCGCCCCGAGCCACCGGCGGCTCGGGGCGCCGGGCGTGTGGCCCCTGCCCCGGCTCCGTAAGGTAGGCGGATGCGCAGGTATGAGTGGCGCGGGCAGTTCACCAACTCCGCGCTCAATGCCCTGCACGCAGCGGGCTTCGGCCACCAGGTACTGGATGAGGACTGGTGGTCTCAGGTGAACCAGCACAGCCTGGGGTGGGTCTGCGCCTGGAACGGCCATGACCTGGTTGGTTTTGTCAATGTCGCCTGGGACGGCGGTGTCCACGCGTTCATCCTGGACACTGTCGTCGCCGCGCGGACGCGGCGGCAGGACATCGGGACCAGGCTGGTGGCTGTCGCCACCGAGCACGCACGGGCCGCGGGGTGCGAGTGGCTCCACGTGGACTTCGAGGACCACCTGCGCCCCTTCTACTTCGGGAGTTGCGGTTTCGAGCCGACCAACGCAGGGCTGATCGCGTTGTGAACCAGCGCTCGCCGGGGGTCCGGCTCCGGGCGGATGGCTTGCTGGTCTATGACGGGGGCCAGGAACAGCTCCGCCAATGCCGCGACCCGAGCCGGTCAGGAATCCGCCATGCGGGCATAAGCTGCGGATATGACCACGACGCAGGCGGCCGAAGGCGCCAGCCCGGTCGACTTCGAGGCATTTGGCGACTACGGCGACTACCTGGCGCGGCGTGCCCGGCCGCAGTCCGGGGCAACCACCGCAGGGGCGTTCGTCCGGGCCCCGTACCCCTTCCAGGGCCGGATCACCGCTGACGGCTCCAGCGGGTACCCGGCCGAGCCCGGCAGATACCACCTGTACATCTCGTGGGCCTGCCCATGGGCGCACCGGTCCGCGATCGTGCGCGCCCTGCTGGGCCTGGAACAGGTCGTCTCACTGTCCGTGGTGGACCCGATCCGGGACGGCCGCGGCTGGGCGTTCCGGGCGGGCCCGGGTCACACACTGGACCCAGTCAACGGGTTCACGCTGCTGCGTGAGGCCTACGAGGCGAGCGAACCAGGCTACGAGGGCCATATCTCGGTGCCGGTGCTCTGGGACCGGCAGACCAGCCGCATCGTCAGTAACAACTTCCCCGACATCACGATTGACCTCGGCACCCAGTTCACCGCATGGTCCAATGGCGCTTACGACCTCTATCCGCAGGCGCTGCGGCCGCAGATCGATGAGGTCAATACCGCGGTCTATGCCGATGTGAACAATGGCGTCTACCGGGCCGGGTTCGCCACCACGCAGCAGGCTTACCACGACGCCGTGACGAGCCTGTTCGCCACGCTCGACCAGCTCGAGGAACGGCTGGCCGACCAGCGTTACCTGCTGGGTGAGACGCTGACCGAAGCAGATGTGCGGCTGTGGGTGACGCTGGCCAGGTTCGACTCCGTGTACTACTCACACTTCAAATGCAACCTGCGGCGGCTGACCGACTACCCGCGCCTCTGGGCGTACGCACGAGACCTCTATTCATTGCCGGCGTTTTGCGGTACGACCAATTTCGACCACATCAAGCGGCACTATTACATGACCCACCCGCACCTCAACCCGAGCCGGATCGTGCCGGACGGTCCCCTGCTCGACTGGGACTAGGACTGCCGGAGGTTTCGCTACGCTCGTCTGGATGCGCGAGCGGCTGGCAGGATACCTAACGGTCTTGGGCCTCAACGGGGCCGGAGACGATGCCCGGCTGGTGGCCGGCCAGTTCCACGACGTCGTCCTGATCGGCGAGGTGGCCTACCGGTTCCCACGTGACGAGGAGTCCCGGCACGGGCTGCCGGCCGCAGTGGCGCTGCTGACCGCGCTCGGCCGGGCCGACTTGCCGGTGCCGGTGCCGCTGGCCTCCGGCCATGTCCGAAGCCCGCTCGGCCAGTGCTACGTGCCACTGACCCGGCTACCAGGCGAGCAACTGGGCCAGGTCAGTGGCCCGGGTGCCAAGGAGACGCTGGTCACCGAGCTGGCAGGGCTGCTGGACCGGCTGGCCGAACTCGGCTCGGACCAGGTGATCCGCAAACTGGTCCCCCGGGCCGGCGCGGACTACTGGGCAGCCTTTGCCGACCAGGTCCGCGAGGTCCTGTTCCCGCTGATGTCAGGCCCAGGCCGGATGCGAGCCGATGCCGAACTCGCCGACGTCACCACATTGACGCCAGTTGGCGACGCGCTCGTGCACACCGACCTGGGCGGCGCAAACCTGCTCTGGACCACCGAAGCCGGCGAGCCGAAACTGGCCGGGGTGTTGGACTGGGACGGAGCCTGCATCGCCGACCAGGCCAGCGACCTCGCCTCGATCGGCGTCACCATCGGCTGGCCGCTCGCCGAGCGCATCGACATCCGCCGCCGCGACAGCACCCGCCCCATGCTGCACGACGCAAGGACCATCGCCGCCACGTTCGCCCTCCAGCAGGCCCTGCCCGCCGCCCTCACCGGCGACCCGCACAACCTCGACGACGGCCTCCGCGACTACCGCTAGCCCCGCCGACCCCGCCCACCCACACGCCACACACCCACGCGCCTCTTGCTGTTATCAGTCTCCTGGATGGCTGGGGATCCGAGGGCTGGATGGCTGGGGACCCGGTTGTATCTGGTGTGCTGGCCGGTGCTCCAAGTCTCGTAAGAGAGAGCAGTCGCCGGGTAGGGGCACGCAGGACGGGGCCTGTGGGCTGGGTGGTGGCTGCTGACGGGGCTGGTAAGGGACCGGGGGGGTCAATGGGTGTCAGCGTCATGTTTCTGGACTGCCCGGCGTACATGGATGAGATCGGCGGAGCCCGGTGCGGGCTTCCGGCCGAGGTCCAGTACCGGTACACGAGGATGTCAACGGCCGGGCCGCTGGAGAGCGCCAAGATCCGGTGCCCTCGTGGGCACGGGTTCAACGGCCCGATTGAGTTCCTGACCTGGAAGATGAGCCCCGCCCTACGGTCTGGGCACTAGGGCACGGTGTAGGCGACCAGCTGGGGCGAGCCACCGGTTAGCCCGAGGGCGCTGGGGCCGCCCACGGGGACGAGCACCGTGTTGGTGGTGATGGCGATCGGTGAGTTGGCCGAGGTCGGCAGCGGGTGACGGTAGACGACCTTGCCGGTGGCGCGGTCCAGGGCGATCAGCACACCGGTGTACAAGGTGGTGAAGACGAGGTTGCCCGAGACGGTCGTGCCGCCCAGCGGCATGGCCGGCACCCGGGTGTCCCACTCAACCTGGCCCGTGGCCAGGCTGAGTGCTACCACCTCGCCGGTGCCATGGCCGTCCGGTATTCCGAGCGGAAGGGTCATCTTGGGGAGGGTGAACGGCATGTCGATCGTGGCCACGTACACGCTGCCACCGGCCACGGCCATGTTGGTCAGCACACCGCCAAGGTCGCCAGGCAAGATCGTGTACGGCGCTTTCAGGGTGAGTCTGTGCTGCAGTGCCCGGCGGGGGTAGTTGTCGGAGCTGCTGTGCTGGCCGACGGGCGTCTGCCAGATGAGGTGGCCGGTGTGGGCGTCCATCGCGTAGACGACGCCCATCTTGCCGCCGCCGATGACCGCGGGGGCCCCGTTGATGGTGGCCGTGATCGGGGAGGCCTGCATGTCGTGGTCCAGGAAGTCGTTCGGTACCCCCTGGTAGTACCAGTGCAGCCGGCCGGTCGCGGCGTCCAGGTTCACATCACTGTCGGTGTACAGCTGCGGCGACGGGCCAGCGATCGCCGACGCGGCGTTCTGGTACGGGTTGCCGATACCGAAGGTCACCGACCCATCGCTGCCCACCAGCGGCGTCTCCCACGCACCACCCGAACCGGCCTTGACAGCGCGCACCCCTGGGTTGGACCGCAGGACCGTGTTGAACTTCCAGAGCGGGGCGCCGGTCGCGGCGCTGAGTGCGAGGAGCACACCACCGCCTGGTCCAAGCCCGTAGGCACTGGCCAGGTAGACCCGCCCGCCGGTCACCTGCGGCTGGATGTCGAACGCGCCCTGGCCACTGCTGAGGAGGTGCCCGTTGAACCAGATGGCCTTGCCGGTCTTGGCGTTGAGCGCGAACGCGGCGGTCGAGGTGGCTCCATAGACGACACCGTCCGCGACCGCGACGCCGTCGGGGCCGCCGCTCTTCTCCGGCGTATTGACCTGGTACTCCCACTTCAGCTTCCCGGTGGCCAGAGCCAGCGCATACACGTTCTCGTCGAGGTCCTGGAGGTAGACAACACCGTTCGCCACGATCGGCACCGCGGACAGCGAGCCATACCCCGGAGCAGCCGCGACCGCCGCTGCAGGCAGGGTGAACGTCCAGGCCTGCTGCAGCCTGGACACATTGGCCGAGGAGATCATCGAGCCCACGGCGTCCCGCGTGTTCGCAAGATCGCCATTCGGGTACAGCCACGACCCCGCAGGTGCCGCCGACCTGGGGTTCCTCACCGTGGTCCCCGTTGACGAGCTGCTGCAAGCGGCCGCCAGCACACCGACGGTGACGAACACGGCGACTCTGGCGTGGGCCCGCGCAGGCTTTCCCGTTCCCATCAGACGCCCCTTTCGGAGGCCGCGGACCCGTACGGTGAAGCCGATTGGTTAAGCGTATGCTTGAGTATACGCAAGGCGGATCGGTCATGGTCAAGTTCGCGCGCCCGCCGCGCAGGTCAGTGTCACTCCAGGCACGGTGGCAGGCGCCAACCCGGTAAGTCCAGGTCTACCGGATACGGCCGACGGTTCCCGCGCTGGCCAGCGCCGCGACGTCGAACAGCCAGTGATCGAGTTGGCGGTCCAGGTTGGGCAGCGGGCCGTGGCAGCCGAGCCGCAGCATTTACCCCGCCAGGTAGTTGCGTGGCCTGGAGTCGTCCAGCACCGAGGTGGATGCTGGGGCTGGCAGCGTGCCGGGGCTGACGAACGTGCTGCCGGATGGCCCGGCCTGCACGGCCATGTGGGTGGCACTGGCGCGCAGCGCCTGATTCCAGGTAAGGAACCATTCGGTCCAGCCATCGCCGAACGTTCCTGCCAGCGGGCTGTGGGTGATAGTGACCGGGTCGCCGGGGACTGAATGGTCGTAATACCACGTGGCGTCGGCCGGGGACAGGTTCACACAGCCGTGGCTGACGTTGGTGAACCCCTGTTCACCCACTGACCAGGGCGCGGAGTGCATGTAGTCGCCGCTCCAGGTGAACCGGACCGAGTCGTAGACCGGCACGTTGGTGTACCCCTGCCCCGTCATCAGGACCGGGTTGCCCTTCTCGATGCTCAGGTAGGTCCCGTTGGCGGTCTCGGTTTCGGCGCCGCGAGCCGATGTTCCGGCACTGTCCAGCCAGACCCCGTGGAGCTTGTCCTTGTAGTAGATGCGTGCATGGTGGCCTGTGTAGCTGACCTCAGCGACCAGTGAGTTGCCGATCGTGAACGACTCGCTCAGGTTCGCGGTGAAGTACGCGCGGCGGGAGGCCGCCAGTCCATTGAGGTGGGCATCGAAGCTCACCTGTGTGTGCTGCGGCCAGTAGTTGCGGGTGCGGAACTCCAGAGCCTGGGTGCCCGCTGAGCATGTCCCTACGGCGCTCTCCCACATCCAGGCCCCTACTACCGGTTTGGAGCTCTTGATCTCGATGGACCGCTCCACCTGCGCCCGGTGTGCCACGCTGACCGGGGAACTGAAGCAGATCATGATCGGCATGCCGACGCCGTAGGTCTGTGGGTACATCGGGGTCGAGGCGGTGTCCGTGGCGGCCGGTGTGAGGGTGCGGAACGAACTGGTTGCGGTCACCGTCTTGTGGCTGGGGCCGACCGCCACGGCGGTCACCGTGTAATGAGTGCCGGTGTACAGTGCCCATCTGCTGTGCCATACCGTCCCGCCGTTGCTGGGCGAACCGGCCATCCTCCTGCTGCCAGCCTGGACACTCACACTGCTCAGCTTGCCGCGGGCCACGGTGACGGTGACCCCCTGACTGGGCGTGGCGCCGGAAGTGCCATTGCGGGGAGTGATGGATATCAGTGTGGAGGTCGCCGCCTCAGAACCACCGGTCCCCCGCCCGTGCCCGGGGCCGCCGGCTGTGCTCTGGCAGGCGGCGGCGAGCAGGCTGAGGACAGCGCAGCCAGCAGTGAGTGTGACTGTGGCCCGGCCGTGAACGTGGCGCATACCTCTCCCTCCAGTTCTCGGCTGGACACGTACCCATCCCGGCGCCCCAATCACCTTAGGTCTATTAATCCACCCTGGTCTTCGCTTGGGGGTGCGGCAGCTAACTACGTTCAATTGGGAGAAAGGCGTCTACGGCGGGATCGCCCTGGTCACGCCTTATGTGACAGAGAAGTTTTTAGTACGGTTACGTGACCCCTGAGACAGAACGGGTTTGGACCCCTGCAGTGCTGAATGTCATCACTCGTGAGAGCCGGGCGTACCGGATTCATCGTGGACCGGCATCGGCGAGTGGGGCCTGCGGCGCCCGTTGCGGGCGGCTTGCCGACGGTTCCGGTGGGCGTGGCGCCGGCGATCGTCGTTCCTGGTCCGGGACTGGCCAGCCGGCGGCGTTGCCGGACCTGGGCGCTGGCACAGCCACGCGCCCCCGATCCGGTGGGCGGGCGTCTGCCTGGCGCCGACTGGCCGGCGCGGCCGTCCCGCAGTTCTGGCGGCCGTCCCGCGGGGGGTGGTCGCGGCCGGCGTAGAACACCATCACTACCCACGCGACGAGGAAGATCGTCCCAGTCGGCGGGATGAGGATGGCAGCAAGGGTGGATCCTGTCATGTCAGTGGCTCCGTCCGGAAGCATCACGGCCGGTGGGGGGCCGTCACCGGCCCGGGCCAGCCCGGTCCAGCGCCACCAGTTCCTGGCCGTGGAAGTCGCGGACCTGGTGGGTCCGGTCGCCCGCCAGAGTGGCCCGGGCCGTCCACTCCACAACGACCTGGTGGGCGCTCTGGGAGGCGTGTGCCGGTCCATAGCAGACCACGGGCACGGTGGCACGTGCGTCCTCGGCGAGGGCCGTGGCGAAGCGGCGAGGGTCGAAGACCTTGTTGGGCGAGGGCAGCCACCCGTGCCCGAAGCACCAGGCGATGGCCTGACCAGACGACACTATTCGTCCTGTCACCTGCACCGGCCCGACCACCACGTCTCGTTCCACGCCGTTGGTGTTCAGGTAGTTGCGGTGGGCAGCCTGCAGGCCGAACTCGTACCGGGCCTGGTTGCCGCCCGCGGTGACCCGAACCGGGCCGGGCCCGGTGCCGATCGTGATCTGGGCCATCGCGGCGCGCTCGACCGCGGCTTGGGCGGTGAACTGCCATTGCACCGCGCGATCGATCCCGAACCCGTACGGCAGTATCACCAGCACGGCGGCGCCCACCAGCACACTCGCACGGGCGGGGAACCGCAGCCGCGGCAGGATTCCTTCCCACAGGCCGGGCATCGACCACGCGGTCAGGGCCATCGCGAAGTGGGCCAGAATGTCTATGGCGTACCAGGTGGGGGTGAGTCGGTCACCGGCCAGCGAATACACGGGGAAGACGAAGTTAAAGAGCGACGAGAACCAGACGCCGATGTACAGCAGCGCGTTGACCAGCGAGCGCCGCCGGAACAGCACGAAGAAGCTGGTGTTCAGGGCGATGCCCTGGACGGTGTACATCGCCATGCCGGCGAGGAGCGCGGGGAGCGTGCCCGGAGGTTCTCCGGTGAGCTGGGCCCCGAAGTTGTACCACACCCCCCAGTAGTTGATGCCGAACAGGTAGAAGGGCAGGATGCGGACAACGCTGAAGGTGACGTACGGCAAGACGGCCCACTTCAGGTACAGGTGAATGTGGTGTACTGGCTCATCCGGGTCGCGCGAGACCGAGCGACGGTAGCTGATCCACAGCGGCAGCAGGGCGAACGACCCGAACACGAGGAGCGTCGACACCGGCAGCGTGGTGTACCGCAGCAGGAAACCTGCGAACAGCGCGTACATCGGCGTCGTCAACAGCATGAACAGCACGCCCCGCTGGACAACCCAGGTACGTAGCGCCGCCACCCGGCTGGGAGGGGCCGGGCTGGGCGTCGGGCTGGTCGTGGTGGGCAGCGTGATCGTTGACATGGGCCCTCCTACTGGTCCGTGTTGAGGTGAACCGCTGCCAGGCTGGCGGGCGTACCTGCGCTCAGCCGGGCTGGCTGCTCTCCGGTGAGCGTGCGCTGATCGGTGCTCCGCTCGCCGTGCAGGAGCAGCTGCATGGTCCAGCTCACGTTGATGACCTGGCCAGGCCCGATACCGGCTGCCGGGCCGGCACAGCGGACCGGGACTCGCGTGTAGTTGACTGACCGCAGTGCCGCAAAGAACCGCTCCGGATCCCTTACGGTGCGTACCGACGGCAGGGCATCCTCATTACCCGCGCACCAGGCGATCACCTGCTGGCCACTGCTGAGCTGGCCTCGCACCTGCACTCCGGTCGCGTCTATCGCCCGGTAGGCCCCGCCGTAGTTGCGGTACGCGCGCGGGCCGAGCACCAGCACGTAGGCGTACTCCGCCTGCCCCCGCTGGACCGACACCGCCGGGCCGCCGCTCAATGAAGCCTGTACCCGGTCAAACGCGGTTTGCTCGATGTGCGCTTGCGTACCGAACTGCCACAGATTTGCCGTGGCCACCACGTACGTGAACGGCGCCGCGAACACCAGCGCCAGCCCGGCTATCGCGCAGGCGCGCGCCGGTCGAGCCAGCCGTGGCCAGGTGCGCCGCCAGAATCGTGGCATGAACCAAGCGGCAAGACCCATCCACGTGTGCGCCCAGTAATTGGTGAGATGGAATATGGGTGTGGCGGGCAACCCGACCATGATGAAAACGGGGAAGATGAACGAGTACAGCGACGAGATGAACCCTGTGTACAACAGCATCGCGTTGAGGAGAGTCTGCCGCTTGAACAGGACGTAGTAGACCATGCCGAGCGACCAGCCCTGCAGCGCGTAAAGCAGGGCCCCCGGCAGCAACGAACCGATTGTGCCAGGGGGCTGGCCGGTCGCGCCCACCCCGAATCCGTACCATGGCATCCAGAACACGAACCTGGTCAACGACAATGCCGGGATGCGTACCAGGCTGAACATGGCGACCGGGACAAGCGAATAAAGCGCGTACCGGTGGAAGTGCTGGGCGGGCTCATCCGGATCGGTCGATCGAGCCCGCCGCCAGGCTACAAACGCCGGCAACGCGA
>DASYYE010000546.1:0-10308 GCA_035946955.1 Streptosporangiaceae bacterium
TAGTCCCCACCGTAGGCCTGCGCGAACCCCGCATAGTCCAGGCCAACCCGCACCTCCCCACCTTGGCCGCCGACACTGGCCTGCGCGGTGAATACCACCCCACGCACCCCAGCAGCTACCGCTACCGAGTGCGGCAGCACACGCACCCGCACCGCCGCCACTCCAGACGCGAGGGGCTGCGCCCACACCGGCGTGGCACCCGCCCGGGCCTGCGCGCCCAGCGACCACGGCGCCTTCACCACAGCCCAGCGTGCTCCCGGGGCCAGCGGGGCCGGTGAGCTGGCCAGTACCGCCGTGCCGGTCGCCGGGGCTGGCCAGTGGGTGGCGGTGGGCTGCCATGTCGGCACCCGGGGGTAACGGACAGCCCGGTGCTGGTGCGCCGTCTTGACATCGGCCTGGTGGAACAGCGGCCGCGGCGGTGTGCCACGGTGCCCGCCGTGGGAGGCGGCCTGCGCTAATCCCGTGGTCGCAGTGGCTGCCAGCAAACCAGCGGCGGTCACCACCACACCCATGCGCCGTACCGCCCCCTGCCATGCACGCACGCGGCCAGACATCACTCACCCCATATCGCCGGGTAGGTTTCCCCCGGCGATGAGGAAGCCGGGCACCCGGAACCATAACCCCGCCCAGCCGCCTCGTACACGCCAATATGGGTCACATTTTCGTATACTGGCATTTTTACGTGTTTTTATTGACTCTGCCGGGCATACATGGTGATACTCATCCGCGCCGGGCCCGCCGATACGGGGGCACCACGACTTGCTCGGAAGCGGGGATCTGTCATGCTGCCTGCCGCCCGTCACCACCCGCGCGCCCGCCGGGCACTGACTGCGCTGATCTCCCCGCTGCTGGCCGTCGGGGCACTCGCCGCAGCCACGGCACCCACCGCCCACACACCACCGGGTGCCTCCCACCGCGCCAAGGTACGCACCGGGCATGCCAGCACCCCGCTGACACCAGTGGAGCAGGCGCAGGCACGTGCCCGCGCCACCCACCGGCCGGTCGTGGTCGCCGCGCTGACCACCCCTGACTCGACCACCACCGCCGAACCGGACGGGCGGCTCACCCTCACCCAGACAAGCCAGCCCACCCGGGTACTGCACCACGGAAAATGGGTGCCGCTGAACGCCATCCTCCACCGCGTCCCCGGCCACAAGGTCTCCCCCGTGGCGACTGCAGCGCCGCTGCTGCTCTCCGACGGGGGCAGCAGCCTGCTGGCCCAGATGGACGAAGCCGGATACACGCTGTCCCTGTCATGGCCGACACCTCTGCCCACGCCGACCCTCTCAGGCGACGCAGCCACCTACGCGGAGGTGCTGCCCGGCGTAGACCTCGTCGTCACCGACAACGACCAGGGCGGCATCACCCCCACCCTGGTCATCCACAACGCCACAGCCGCAGCCAACCCCGCACTCGCCAGCATCCAGTACGGCGTATCCGCGCCCGGCCTGACGCTGGGCCAGACCCGCGGCGGGGACATCTACGCCTCGGCCAGCCATAACGGCGACCCCGTGTTCACCAGCTCCCCAGCGATGATTTGGGACTCCACCTCCCTGCCCGCCGGGGCCGCCACCGTCACCGAACCCGACGGCAGCATCGTCGCCGCCGGCAGCGGCGCCCCCGCCACCTCTACGGCCACCGAACCCGGCGCCGCCGCCACCGCCGCCACCGTGCCGACCACCGTGTCCGGGGACACCATCACCCTGACCCCCCCGGCGTCGGTGCTGTCCAGCCCGTCGCTGACCTACCCCCTCTACATCGACCCGTCATTCACGCCCTTCGGCGTCAACTCCGCCGAGACCCACTGGACCCAGGTCGACTCCGGCTTCCCCGGTACCTCCTACTGGGACGAGTCCAGCCACCTCCAGGTCGGCTACTGCTACGGCGGGCCAAACAACACCGTCTGCGACAACAACAACGACCCCAACCAGTTCATGGGACATGCCCGGTCGTTCTTCCGGATGGTCATCCCCCAGCAGATCTACGGCGCCACTATCTACTCCGCCGACATTTATATGACCGACAAATGGGCGCCCTCCTGTACCAAGACACCAGCCGACCTGTACACGACGGGGCCGATCCGGCCCCCCGGGGTGGTAGGCACCACCACCTACGCCAACCAGCCCAAGTGGGGGTCACTGGTGCAAGAGCAGTCCTTCGCTTTCGGCGCCGGCTCCTCCTGCGGCTGGACAGTCCCCGACGTCAAATGGGACGTCAAAGACGTCATCGCCGACAACGCCGCCGTCGGGAACCACTACCAGACCTTCGGCTTGCGCGCCCCCGACGAGTCCGGGTCCGCCCAAAGCCAGGCAGAGTGGAAGCAGTTCAGCTCCGGCCCCAACTACGTCACCATGTCCGTCAGTTATGACCAGCCGCCCTCCAAGCCCGACCGCACGATGAGCCCGGCCGGGACCGGCGACGGAGGCTGCTACTACAACAACGACACCAACACCCCCGTCATCGGCAACGACGACGTCACCCTGTATGCGACCGCCAGCGACCCCGACAGCGACACCGGCCTGACCACCGACTTCTACCTCACCGACCCCAACCCCGCCCCCGGCCAGCCCGCCACCACCGACTACACCGTCCACGGCGCCGACCAGGTCACCATCCCATCCGACACCATCGCAGGCTTGCACCCCGGCACCGAGCACACCTACTACTGGTACGCGATCGTCACCGACAGCGCTGGACTGACGAGCCCTAACCCAGCCGCTGACTGCTACTTCACCTACAACCCCAACGGCCCCAGCGCACCCCAAGTCACCTTCTCCGGCAGCACCAGCGCCAACCTCGGCGCCACCATCCAAGCCAGCTTCGCAACCCCCAACTGCAACCCGAGCGGCGCGACCAGCCCCTGCCCGGTCAGCTACACCTACCAGCTGGGAGTCTCCGCCCCCATCACCGTTTCCCAGGCCAACCCCTGCGGTACCCAGCCACCAGGTGACTCCTGTAACGCCACGTGGAGCGGCTCGACCTGGTCCGGCCCCATCACCATGACCCAGCTCAACAACGTCCAGCTCACCGTCGTCGGCACCGCACCTGGTGGCAACAACAGCGAAGCTGCCGTCCCCATCGTCGACGGCCTCAAACCCACCAGCGACCCCTACTCCGATGGGTACTTCTCCGGTGGCAAGCACCCCGACCTGCTGCTGCCCGGTACCAACACCACCACCCCCAGCCTGTGGCTCTACCCCGGCACGGGTGACGGCACTCTGGGCACACCCACCGACATCGGCAGCCTCGGCAACGTCACCCACCCCACCAACCAGCCCGACGGCCCCGCGGACTGGGCAGACACTCAGATCCTGCACGGAGACTTCACCGGCCACCTAGTGCAAGACGTCATGGCCTACTATCCAAACGGCACCACCACCGGCGTCACCTCCGGCACCGCCCAGATCATCGGCGGCTACGGCGACACTGGCGTCCTCCAGCCCGATAACGACTTCTGGTCGGTGCCCCAGAACGCCTTCGGACAGAACTCCACCGGCACCTCTCCCACGAGCGACTTCACCGACCCGTACCTCTCCGACACCGACAGCACCACCCCACCCGACGTCGCGACCGAACTCGTGGCCGCCGGGAACTTCAGCCACCAGAACACCGGCGATGCCGATGTCATCGGAATCATCGGCGACCAGCAAGCCGGCTACAAACTCGACCTCTGGACCACCAACCCCGACCAGCCGGGCACCTACAGCTACGACAGCACCCTCACCTCCACCGCCCCCGAAACGAACACGAGCTGGGCCAACTACACCCTGGCCACCGTCCAGCCAGGCTGCTACCCCGGAAACCCTGGCACCTGTGACCCGAGCACGCCCACCGTATTCGCCCTCAACACCACTAACGGCACGCTGCGGGAAGCCACCTACACCGCCCTCACTCAGACCACCCCGGCCTGGACCCCCGTCAACAACGTCCCCTGGGGCGCCTCCCCACCTGCCCTGGTCGCCGCTGACATCAACGCCAGCGGCAACACCGAACTATGGACCACCGCCACAAACACCGACGGCACCAGGACCGCCACCGCCTACACCGTCGACACCACTGTCACATCGCCCGCTCTCAGCAAGGAAGCCACCACCACACTGGCCCAGCCAGCCGACGACTGGCCCACCAACGACGGATACAACAACACATCGGCCACCACCGCCACCGAAACCATCAACACCAACCCCCGCTCCAACACTAACCCCAACTACAACGCCAAGCTCACCGGCAACGCCGACTGGTTCAGCAACCCCGACACCCTCGGCGAATACATCACCCTCGATGGCCAGAACAGCTACCTCGCCCCGCCCCAAGGCACGCTCCCCGTCACCGACGCTGACCCCACCATCTCCGCCTGGTTCAAAACCACGGCCCCCGGCGGCGTCATCGCCTCCCTCCAAGACCTTCCCATCTCGGGCTACAATCCCCCAAACACCACCGCCGACAAATACGACCCCGTCCTCTACGTCGGCACCGACGGCCACCTCTACGCCGAGTGGTACACCGGCCACGTCACACCCATCACCTCCCAAAACCCCGTCGACGACGGCCTATGGCACCACGCCATCCTCACCACCACTAGCGCCGGCGGCACCACCACCCAGACCCTCACCATCGACGGCACCCCCCAGCCCACCACCATCACCGGCACCATCAAGCTCCAAGGCGACACAAGCGGCTACACCAACCTCACCTTCGGCACCGGCTACAACGGCGGCGCCTGGCCCGCCGAACCCAGCCAGAACCAGCCCAGCACCCCCGAATACTTCCAAGGCCAACTCGCCAACATCAACTACGGCGCCAGCAATCCATAGACGCCACGGGGGCACAGCGGAAGGAAGCGGCCCCAGTCGCCGATGCGGTGGCGGCTGGAACCTGGGGTGAGCTCCCGCTCTAATTAGGTGAGACCGGCGACGCTGGCGAGCGCAACGGTTGACCTGGGCCATCCGACGGCGCGGGTGGTGATCATTCCCGGCCCTGGCCCTTGGTGACGCTCTGATCACCCGGCGCGGAATGACGGCGGCCCGTGTCAGCCAGTGACTGTTCGCAGCCCGGTAAGGAACCCTGACCCACTCGCCCTTGTAAGATGGCGGATGCCGAGGTGGCTGGGCGCGCCATCCTCAGACAGGACAGATTCAGACCGGCCCTCGCGTGTGCGCTTTTTTCACCGATTCAAAACGAGTAGCTGCCCGACGGGGTTCGGGAGGAGATCGCGCTCCCCGTAGTGAACCCGGCACTGAAGGGCCCGGGAAGCTTGCCCGAGCCAGTCGTGGTACGCCGAGTCGCTCCGGCTGAGCAACCAGGCTGCGCGCTCTCGCCCGGAGAGCACGAGCAGCGTCATGTTCTTCGGGACCAAGGCTCCGGAGGACTGCGTTGGTTACTTCAGCGGTGACCTCATAAGAGGCGCAGCCAGTCCGGTCGGCGACACGGACGATCTGGCAGGCCGCGTTCGGCGGGAGGACACGCGCGATCACAGATAGCTCGGCGTGGGAAACGTGATGAAGATTCTCGTCGAGAATCTCCAGTCGCCGACCGCCTGTCAGCTGCCTGACTTCGTCTGCGGTGCCGGGAGGGAGCGTGCGCGCGATGAGCTCGGCTGCGCTTCGCATCGCGACAAGGCGACCATCCGCATGGTCGATGCGGCTTTCCCAGCGATCCAAGTGGACGTCGATGACAGCCTGAGCGAGCGGCTCGCTGCGGTCCAAGACAGTGCGGAGCGCGGTAGGGCCACTGGTTCGGAGGATGTCTGCCGGGTCGCGTCCGGTAGGCAAGATCGCGGCCATGGTCTTGCCGGTGTACGGGATCAAGAGTTCGTAGGCCCTGACAATGCCATCGTGGCCGGCACGGTCACCATCTAGCGCCATGAGCACACCTGCTTGAGCGAGGTCCGTGACGCTGGCCAGCGCGTCAAGCTGCCGACTGGTGAGGGCAGTGCCGCACGGTGCTAGTCCGGCGTAGCGATGGCGATCGGCGGTGGTGACTGCGATGGCGTCGAACGGGCCCTCCACGATGACGGGGATAGCCCCTTGGGCGAACTGGTCGCGGGCCTCGGCGAGGCCGAACAAGAGGTTGCCCTTGTGGTAGGTGCTGGTCTCGGGGCTATTGAGGTACTTTGGCACCGCCGACCCAGCGTCGGGGCAGGCGCGGCCGATGAAGCCGACGATCATGCCGCGCTCGTCGCGGACGCCGAGCATGATCCGGTCACGAAAGTGGTCGATAAGAGTGCCCCGTGAGGAGAAGCGGGCGAGCCCTGCTGCCTGGATGAGCGCGTCGTCGTAACCGAGACGTCGCAGGTGGCCGGTCAGCGCGGTCCACGCTCCGGGGGCGTAGCCGACCCTCCACTGCTTGATGACATGGCGTTCGAGACCACGGTCAGCGAGATAGGCCGGTGCCCAACTGTCGCTGAGATGGCCGAGGTAGAAGGTCTCAGCGTCCGTAAGGACGCGAAGCACCATTATTGGGTCTGCACGACGGCTGGTTTCGATACCCGCAGGCACCACAGCCGCACCCGGGCGGCTCCGCGAGACCAGCTCCCGTGGCGCAGCAGCCCGCTCCCCCGTTGCAGCAGCATCCTGAGTGGGCTGGGGTGCTGGGACCGGGACGATTCCCGCACGTTGTGGCGGCGCACAGAAGAGGGCGACGTCAAGATGGGCGGTGATCGTCGTAGCCGCACGTGTAATGCGGTCCATTGCGGCCTGGATGGCGAGTTCTGGCTGGGCGCGAGGGTCGGTGCCTGCCCAGCTCGCGGTGTAGGGCCAGGACAAGAAGAAGGTGTCCATGCGGAGGCGGGCGGCCACGATGAACGCGATGGAGTCCGCCTCGACCTTCCGGATGCCGCTGCATCCGGCACTGGTGGCACCCGGCACTTGAACCAGGTCGGCATGCGCCAAGACGTGGCCCAACTCGTGGAGCAGCGCCCGCACTGCCAACTGCGGGTCAAGGCCAGGCTGCACGACAATGCGACGGGAGTGCCATGTCGTCTGACTCTGCGCGGTGCCACAGTCAGCTCGCCCGACTGCGAAACCCTCGCGCCTCGCCAGCCAGGTAAGCGCGTCCCACACTCCAGGTGGCAGCCCACTCTCCCCGAGGTGAGCTGCGGGGTCAGTCATGTCGGCTTTCGCCGAGGGCTGTTGCGTGGCGACTGGCGGCACCCCGGTCGGATCCGGCGTGAGCATCCGGGCGGTCTGCCGCAGCCACGCCTGCCACTCCTCACTTGTGGCCGGGACCGGAGTAGGTGCAGCAGAGCGGTCGCGAGGTCCGGCGGCCTGTCGCCCCGGCCCGGCCGCGCTGGTGTTTCGGTGTTGTGACTGGCCAGGTGGTGGCGTCATGGTCTGGGCTCCCTGGCCGGGTCGAGCCCGCTGACCGTGGCCAGCCAGTGCAGGCGGTCGTTGGCGATGTGGAAACCCTGCGCACGCAGTTGCCGTGCCAATGCAGCCTGGGTAAGCCGGTCACCACGCGACCGCGCCTCGTCGACGGCGCGCGTCGCTGCTTCGATCAACGGCTGCTCAACATGGTCGCGGGTCCGGCCATCCCGCGAAGGCCCCGGAAAGCCCGCCGTGAACATCTCAGACCTCAACCCCGGCGCAGCGCCGACCAGGTGCCCATTGGAATGGGCAGGCATCGCCGTGGACACAGATGCAGTGCTGTGGCTGCTCGGATGGCGCCACCCGTTATGCATCACCTCCGCGACAGTGGAACGGCGTGCGAGACCCAGCGAAGAGGCACCAGAGGCAGTGCCGGCTACCCGTTCAGTGGCCGGTCCCGCCGTGATGAGGCTGGCGATAGCGGCTTGCGGGCCATCGGGAGTGGCGTAGTCGAGTTGCGCGAGAGTCCGGGTCAGGGTGAGCACCTGGACATGGCGGAGCACCTCCACCGCGACACCCGGGTCGGCGAAGCAAGCCCGGCTCAGGGCGGCCTGCGCCCGGCGTTCGGCACGGCGGGCCTGGTACGCGGTAACGGCACGCAGGTTTCCAGCATTGGTGCAGGCGGTGAGAGCCAGACGCAGCGCATATAGATGCCAGGCAGCCTGGTCGACCCGGACCCGGTGGGTAGCTTCCTCAGCGGTGAGGTGCTGAGCGACCGCAAGTCGCGCCTGAGCCCGCAGGCGCTCGACCGGGCGGAGCCAGGCCAGGGCGGGCAGTCTGCGTTCGGCGTGCTGGGCGGTGTGGCGGGTCTCGCGGAGGGAGAACTCGAACAGCATCGCGGCGATGACCGGCATGAGCGCGAACGCCTCGGGGGCACCTGGGTGCGCCGGGGCGTGGGTCCAGTTGAACAAGCTGGATGCCGTAACCAGGCCCCACACCGCCAGCCGCGGCGCCAGCGCCGACTCGCCACGGGCGGCACGGCGCACCAGCAACACCGCGCACAGCCCAGCAGCGCCGTCGAGCGCAGCCCACAACAGATAAGGCCACGACCCAGACAGATCCATGTTGGTCCGGGCGAACCCCACCAGCCCATGCGCCGAGACCGCCGCCGCGACCGCAGCGAACCCGAACAGCAACCCATACTGCGCCGCAGAACCAGCCACCTCCCGGGCACGAGCGCGTTGCGCCGGGTCAGCGGTCATGGCCAGGCGCAGCACCACCCCGGCACCCACGACCACGACGACAGACGCAGCCACGACCCACCCGCCACGTGACGCGATATCGATGCCCATTATCAGCCGTCACTACTCAGGCGCGTCGCGGCCGACGGAGCTACTCTCCCGCTCATTAACTAAGTTCTCTGTAGTTTGGATTGAATATCAACTCAAGTTGACAACAACTGTACGCTGACTCACCCAGCCGCCGTCAACCCAGGAAGCTGACATGATGCGCTGGTGTTGATCTAAGATGATGAGCGAGGTGAGGAGGACGCGATGGCGCAGGCAGCCACCGCGGGCGACGCCAACGACCAGCCGTTGCGCACGCTTGCCGAGAAGGTCGAGTGGCTCATCGACCGCGCCCACCCCGCCGGGCGCGGCCCCTACTCCAACGTCGAGATAGCCGAGCTGATCGAGAAGGTCACCGGAGAGCAGTTCTCCCACACCACCATCTGGAAACTCCGCAACGGCCAGGCCAACAACCCCCAGATGCGCCTCGTCCAGGCCCTAGCCCACACCTTCGGCGTGCCACCCGCATTCTTCTTCGACGACTACGACCCCCAACAAACCGGACTCCTGCAAGAACAAGTCGAACTCCTCGCACTGATCCGCGACTCCGGCATCACCGCCGCCCACGTCCGCGCGCTAGCCGAACTCTCCCCCGCCGCCCGCCAAGCGGTCGCCGACTTGATCGCCCACACCGCCCGCGCTGAACGGCACGACCAACCAGGGCGCAGCTGAACCCTGGGCGGTGTCATGACCTCATGTGAGGTCGTGTCCGTGACCATGACGTGTCGGCAGGAACCGGCATCATGTCGGTATGGAACCGAGGGTGGCGACCGTATCTGGGGCGGGAGGCTCGGTACTCGAAGCGGTGCTCGAACGGATCACCTTCGCGAACGAGGAGACCGGGTACACCATCGCGCGTGTGGCAGCCGACCGCAGCGGCCCAGACCTGATCACGGTCACGGGGGCGCTGCTGGGCGCGCAGGTCGGCGAGAGCCTGCGACTGACTGGGCGATGGACGTCACACCCCAAGTACGGACGCCAGTTCGACGTGTTCTCCTACACCACCGTGCTGCCCGCCACCATCGCGGGCATCCAGCGCTACCTGGGGTCGGGCTTGGTCAAGGGGATCGGCCCAGTGATGGCCGAGCGGATGGTCACCCATTTCGGCACGGACATCCTGCGTGTTATCGAGGAGGAACCGGGGCGGCTGATCAAGGTACCCGGCCTGGGGCCCAAACGGACGAACATGATCGCGGTGGCCTGGGAGGAACAGAAGCTCATCAAGGAAGTGATGGTCTTCCTGCAGGGCGTGGGAGTCTCCACCTCACTGGCTGTGCGGATCTACAAGGAATACCGCGACGCGTCGGTCTCGGTGGTGCGCAACGAGCCGTACCGGCTCGCCTCGGACGTCTGGGGGATTGGCTTCAAGACAGCCGACACGATCGCGCGCAGCGTCGGGATCCCGCACGACAGCCCGCAGCGGGTCAAGGCGGGCCTGCAGTACACGTTGTCCCAGGCAACCGAAGACGGCCACTGCTTCCTCCCCGAGACCAGCCTGGTCAGCGATGCCGCCAAGATCCTGGACGTGCCACCTGAGCTCGCCGAGTCCTGCCTGAACGACCTGGCCACAGCCGAAGGGGTCATCCGCGAACAGGCCCCGGCAGACAACCAGACGCACCAGGACAGCGCCGGGACTGCCGCGCAGGCGGTCTACCTGG
>DASYYE010000547.1:0-19304 GCA_035946955.1 Streptosporangiaceae bacterium
CGGCCTCGATCAACAACAGCAACATCGTGGGCCACACCGCTTACGGCGTCTACAACGCCGACCACAGCGTTGTGGTGGACGCCCGGAACAACTGGTGGGGCGACCCGAGTGGGCCATCGCCCTACGGCAGCGGTAACGGCATCAACTACAGCGACTGCCCGCAGAACTGCATCTACTACGTCAACGCCGTGCCCTGGCTGACCGCGGCAGTAGGTACCACCCCCGCGCTCTCCCTCCAGCTCACCGGTCCGGCAGCGCTGTCCCTCGCCGGCGGTCAGTACTCGCCCAACCCATTTGACGTCGTCGCGACGGTCACCAATACCGGCGGGGCAACGGCCACAAACGTGGTGGTGACACTATCGCTGCCAGGTGGACTATCGCCGGCGACCGGGTCATTCAGCCAGAACATCGGCGACCTCGCCCCCGGCCAGCAGAAGCAGGCAACGTGGAGCGTTCACGCGGTCGGCCAGGCCCGGCAGACAACGCTCAGCTACCTGGCCACCGCCTCGTCGGCAAACGCGGCCACCCAGAACGCGGCGCAGTCGATCACGCTGCCCGGTGGCGTGATGACCGTTGACGCCATCTCTCCGACGCAGGGCGGCAACGCCGGCCAGGTGACCGTCGACATCCGGGGCGGCGGCTTCGCGCCGGGACTGACCGTCCTGCTCGGTCCCCTGACCGGCCAGAACACCGTCGTCGAGTCCCCCGAGTGGGTCCAGACAACATTCGACCTGACCAGCCAGAACCCTGGAGCGCTGATACTCACGGTCACCAACCCGAACGGCACAACCGCAGCCGCACCCCAGCCATTCACGGTCGTTAGCGGCGGCGAACCCGACCTGTCCGCGCAGATCGTTGCCCCCGCGGCATTCAGAACAGTAGACGGAGCCGTCCCCGCCGACGGCGTTCCCTTCTACATCGTCGTCCACAACAGCGGACTCATCGACGCTCAAAACGTGCGGCTCGACCTCGCAGCGACCCTAGGCCCGGCGGCCTCCCAGCCTGTATCCGCCTCGGCCACTACGGCGAACACGAGCCCCGTGCCGTCACTCCCGCTGCAAGTCGGCGGCAGCTTTACTACGAACATTAACCTCGTTCATGCCGCCTCACTCGTGACGCTGCCCTTCAGACTAAATCCGTCGGCGACCAACTGCACAGCGGTAGGGGACCCATGCGTCGGCAAGTGGCAGACGGTTACGTCGGCGTATTTGCAGTTGTCCAAAAATTTGGCAAAGGTCACGGTTCTGGCAGTTACCGCTTACCTGGTGTGCCAACTTGCCCTCACTGATGAAGCCTTCGCTGACCCGTGCAGGCACTTGGGTCTCGAGCTTCAGATTTCAATGGACGAGTGGGATGCTAGTGCAGACGACTACGCCGACGCAGTCAATGCTTTGGAGGCCTGTCTTAAGAAGTACGGTTTGCCCCCTTCGGGGATACAGGTGCCTGCTAGCCGGTTCGGCCTCCTCTTCGTACCCCTGACTGATCCGATCAACGAGATCGTGACATTCCTTCAAAACCTGCAGAAGCTCATCCTTTCGTATATCGTGCCGCAGCCTCGGCAACATGCACCGCTGAATTCATCCCAGACGCCATGCCCCGTCAACTCTCTCGACCCCAACGATAAGTACGGACCAGCCGGTGTTGGCGTGGCCCGCTACGTCGATGGCTCAAGCCCCATGCCCTATGCCGTTGCCTTCGAGAACAAGCCAAACGCGACCGCTCCAGCTCAGCAGGTGGTCGTCACCGACCAACTGGACGCCAGCAAGCTCGATCTTGCGACGTTCGGCCTTGGCCCGATCTCCTTCGGCAACATACAGGTGGTGCCGCCGCCGGGCCTTTCGCAGTACTCCACTGACGTCGACTTGCGTCCCGCCACCAATCTCATCGTGCGGATCAACGCCGGCCTGGACAGGACCACCGGCCTGGCCACGTGGCGCTTCACGTCACTGGACCCGGCGACGATGCTGCCCACCACCAACCCGCTGGCCGGGTTCTTGCCGCCCGACACCTCACCGCCGCAAGGTGAGGGGAGCGTGCTGTTCACGGTCACGCCACGGTCAGGCCTGGCGGACGGGACCCAGATCCAGAACCAGGCGACCGTCGTGTTCGACCAGAACGCGCCCATCAACACTCCGGCCTGGCTAAACACCATCGATGCCCCCCCGCCGGTCATCAGCCGGGATACCAGCCAGGACAGCTGCTCGCTGCCCGGCACCAACGGCTGGTGCCGCGGCGTACAGACCGCCGGTTTCACGGCGAGCGATCCGGCGTCCGGTGTCGCGAGCCCCTGCACGGCAGAGCCAGGCCAAACCTGCTCGTTCACCCAATCGACCGCGACCGAGGGCAGCGCGGTCACCATTGCCTCCCGCCCGGCCACAAACGGCGCCGGCACCAGCAACCCCGGCATCACCGCCGGCCCGTTCAATATTGACTTCACCCCGCCAACCATCTCGCCCATCAGTGGCTTTACCCCGAACGGGCAGCAGGGCTGGTTTACCAACGTGCCCGCCGTTGGCACCGTGAGCGCGACAGACGACATCTCCGGTGTCGCAAGCATTGACTGCACCGATGACCTCGGAGGCCTGACCGTGACCGGCAGTGGCGGAAGCCGCACACTTGCCGTGAGCGGTGACGGCATCCACCACCTGGCCTGCACCGCCACCGACGTGGCCGGCAACACCAGTGCGCCAACCACGCTGACCGTCAACATCGACACAACCCCGCCTACCCTCACCTGCAATCAGGCCCCCACGTTCCTGCTCAACGGGCCTGGAAGCTCCATCTCTGCCGCGGTCACCGATGCCACCTCTGGCCCCGCCACCCCCACTGTCTCGGCCCTGGCTAACGTGACGACCGCCGGGCAGAAAACGGTCACCCTCACCGGCTACGACAACGCTGGGAACTCGGCCACGGTCACCTGCCCATACCAGGTCACCTACATGTTCAGCGGCTTCGTGGCGCCGGTGAACAACCCGCCCACCATCAACACCGGCAAGGCCGGACGAACTTACCCGGTCAAATGGCAGCTCACCGACGCCAACGGAGCGTTCATCAGCGCGCTCAGCGCCGTCACCAGCATCACGTACAAGCCAACCTCCTGCGCAAACTTCACCGGCGACCCAACCGACGCCCTGGGGACCTCCACAACCGGAGGCACCAGCCTGCGCTACGACAGCACGGCCAACCAATACGTCTACAACTGGGCGACCCCCGGTCCTGGCTGCTACACCCTGTTCCTCAAACTCGACAGCGGCCAGGTCTTCCCGGCCTACTTCCAGCTCTCATGAGCCGTCTCGGGCATTCGGGCAGCCAAGCCCCCAGCATCTAACAACCCGTGCCATCGCACAGCCACACCCATCATGGCTGCACGGTTCGTCGGCTGACCGGAAGAGAATGCCACCGGAGTGGTGCTGCCACCAGGCCGGGCAGCTTACGCGTGGCCTCGGGCTTTGACCTCTTGGCCCGAACCCTGGAGGACTATGGTGGGTTCTGGCCCGCGCCCGAGCGAACCTAACGCGAGCAAATCACTCGCCGACGCCGAACACCAACTCGGAGCCGAATTTGACATGCTTCACGATTCCAAGGACGCAGCGGCGACCGCAGCGATCTCATCGACTACGCCCTGGACTAGGACTCCAGCACATTCCGTGACATCAATACCCTGGCTGACCTGAACAACTCCGCGCCCCACGGGGACATTAGGTTCGGTCGTTTTACCGTTGCAATTTGGCAGCGCTGGAACGCACAGAACTGGTGGATCTGGCTGTTCGCGCCACAACATAGCCGACCACCAGATACCCGATCCGATTCGGCGGTCTGGCGCAGGCGCTGGGATGCTGCGAAGGCTGGGGCTGTGACCTGGTGTAACTGCCACGAGCGGTTTAGCGTGAGGTTCTCGTTGTCTTGCTGGGGCCTCGGCTGGCCCAGCATCGGGGTCTCAGCCCGAGCCCCGGAGGTACCCATGGCTACCACGACCCCGTCCGCCGCGCTGGTCCCCGTCACGCCTGTCTTCGCGAACACTGAGCGGCTCGCCTTAGCCGGGTTCCCGGCCGGCTACAGCGGCCTGACTCGCCAGGCTTACGAACTGGACTTGCGCCAGTACGCGGCCTGGTGCCAGCAGCACCAGATCCCGCCTGTTCGCCGCTCGCCGCGCCGACATCGAGTGCTTCGCCCGCGACCTGGAAGCCCGCAGCCGCGCCCGCGCCACCATCACCCGCCGGCTATGCACCATCGCCGGGTTCTACCGCTACGCCGTCGAGGAAGAGCTCCTCGACCACTCACCCGCCGCGCATGTCCGCCGGCCGCGCCTGGACTACGAGTCCCATGCCACCGGCCTGGACCGCAACGAGCTCGGCGCGCTGCTTGTCGCGGCTGGGCTCGGCCCGCCCGCCGAGCACGCACTGATCTCCCTCCTAGCGCTCAACGGGCTGCGCGTGTCGGAGGCCACCGGCGCCGACATCGAAGCCCTCGGCGTCGAGCGCGGCCACCGGACCCTGGTAATCACCCGCAAGGGCGGCAAGGTCGTGACGATCCCGCTCGCTCCGCGGACCGCACGGGCCATCGACTTGGCCATGGGCGAGCGCACCGAGGGCCCGATCTTCCTCGCCGCGGACGGGAAACGGCTGGACCGGCACGGCGCCGCCCGGGTCGTCCGCCGGGCGGCCCGCCGGGCCGGGATCACCAAGCATGTCGGGCCGCACACCCTGAGACACGCGTTCATCACCGCCGCGCTCGATGCAGGCGTTCCGCTCCGGGATGTGCAAGAAGCTGCCTCGCACGCCGACCCGCGGACCACCATGCGCTATGACCGGGCCCGCACCTCGCTGGACCGGCATGCCACCTATATCGTCGCCGCCTACATCGCCGGAGCAGCCAGGTAAACACAACAGCACTACTGATCCGCCTGGCTGGGTTAGGCCAGGCGGATCAGCCATGGGCAATAGTGATCACCGCGCCGCCCGCGAGCCGCCGTTCGGCGCGGCCATTGGCCTCTCAGTGCTCACCGGCTGCGGCGCACCGATCAGGTCGATCTGGCACGCCGCGACCACCCGGAGGCGTGCACCCGAATGTGCTGCCGCGCGCGGCACGGGGCTGTGCGGGCCAGATGTCCCGGCTGAGCTGGATCCGCGCCCTGGGACGGGCGGGTGCACCGGCATCTTGATCCTCGGGTGTCCGGCCTGTGGCGTGCCTCCGGGTACCGTGACATGAGAGCGGTCACCCGCCGGATTGGGCACCTGGGGTCACGATCAGGTACTGGGCCGGCCCCGGCCGTGAGCCGGGCAATCTGCAGATGCCGAAGATGGAGCCCGAGATGGCGCGAGTTCTTTACACGGCGGAGGCAACCGTCACCGGCGGCCGCGCAAGCGGCCACAGGCGCACCGCTGACGGAGCCCTGGACGTGCAGCTCCGCTCGCCGAAGGAGATGGGCGGCGAGGGCGGTGGCACGAACCCGGAACAGCTGTTCGCCGTGGGTTATGCGGCCTGCTTCGAGAGTGCCCTGGGCGTGGTCGGCCGCCGTGAACGCGCCGAGGTGGGTGATGTCTCGATCGACAGCCGTGTGAGCCTGCTGCCCACCGGGGAGCGTGGTTTCAAGCTCGCTGTGGAGCTTGACGTAACCCTGCCGCAGGTTCAGGACCTTGAGCAGGCGGCGCGGATCGTCGCTGCCGCTCATCAGGTGTGCCCGTACTCCAATGCCACCCGGGGCAACATCGACGTGACGCTGACGGTGAACGGCCGGGACATCGGCTGAACCGCTGTCCGGTAGCGATGATCTCCCCGTCCGCCACCTCCGGCGGCAGTAGTTCCGCAGGGCAGGCTGCCCGGGAAGTTCATGTCCTAACAATTGGTCCGCGGAGCGGCCTGTCGGCTGCAAGTTCAGAGGCGACCCCGCACCGGTCACAGTCCGCAACATGATCGCGGAGCCAGCGCGCGCAGTCCCGCCCGGTGTGGTTGCGGTTCGTGGCCTTTGTGCTGCAGCGGCGTGGCCCGACTGGCGGTTCTGCGGGCGACGCCGGCGCCACGGCCTGCGCTGGCCCGCCTTGCCCGGCGGTCCGGGCGGCCTGGCCGGCTTGCCGCCGGTGGGGAGTCCCTGCTACCTATCTATGACTGAACCCGGAATCAGGCGGTCTGGTCGCATCTGGCCCATGTCCTCGCAGTCATCGCCACGGTGCTGGCCCTGGCCGGGTTCGCCGCGGGGCTCACCCTCGCCACCCGCTTCCGCTTCCCTGGGCCCGCCGCCCGGGTCAGGGGCTCCGCGCTGGTCTACGCAGGCGCGACCACGGCGGGCATGGTCCTGGCTGGCAGACGGGGCACCGCACGCCTGGAACTAGGTGAGGACGGGGTGACCATCCGCAGCCACGGGCCATTCCGCCCGGCCGTCCGCTGGGAAGCCCGCTACCTCGAGATCAGCCAGGTCCAGACGGTCCAGGTGCGCGGCACGTCAGGTCTGCTGCTGCGCGGCCCTGGCCGGCCGGTCGCGTTCTGGACTCCGCGGTGGGCCGAGATCGCCGACCTGCTCGAGCTCCGCGCCGTCCCCGTCAGCCGTGACGTGACGAAGACCAGCCCGAAGGACTTCTCCTGAGAGCCAGCCGCCTCCAGCACCGCGGCCACAACGGGTCACGATCTCCACGCCACGACCAGTGTGGACCGCCCCCACGAATCCGGTGACCCACTCAACCAATAGCTTGACGCACAGTCCCGCCCAATTCGTTCGTTCTGCATGGGTATTGAGCTCTGTCGCTGTCGGCCTGGATGGGTGCAGAGCTGGGTGATCGGAGCGGGCTGGCGGGTTTTTGGCGTATCTGCGATCAGGTTTACATGCGTGTGTTCTTCTGCCCCGGGCGGTGGTCTGGGTGGTGTTCATGTGGCGGGTGCAGTGCCGGCGGGCAGGGGAGCGCTGGCCTGGCTGTCTGCCGGATGCGCTGGTGGGGGGGAGCCGGCCTGGTCTTGCAGGCTGGCGGTGATCCAGGCGGCGCCGAAGGAGAACACTGCGATGGCCTCCAGCAGGTAGAGCAGTGGCCAGTTGCTGCCCACGCCCAGCAGGCCGGTGATGAGGGCGGCGGTGACCGCGGCGATGACGGCGCAGCCGCTGGTGAGGTAGATGGTGCCAGCGGGCCGGCCGGATGTCGCGGCCCTGCGGCGTCCGGCAAGGAACACGAAGCAGAACGCGCCGAGGGTGAGCAGCAGCGCCCCGGCCGCGGTGTGGTGCAGGTAGTCCACCCACTGCGGCTCGCGCGGCGTGCCGGGCCCGGGGGCGGTTGGGTTGAAGGCCACCAACAGTGCGCAGACGCCGGCCGCGCTGCTGCAGATGTCTTGCAGTCTGGTGTGCCGGTAACCGATCAGGAACACGCCGATCGCGCACAGCGAGCCGACGAAGACATCCCGGGCTGTGGTCCAGTATGAGCCGCTCATCGACGTCGGGATGATCACGAACGCCGGTCCGTGATGCCAGAAGTGCCGGACCCAGTTCACCGTGATCAGCCCGGCCGGCAGGAAGACCCCGATGGCCCCGATGCCTAGCCGCAGCAGCCTGACTGTCTCGGCATCCTGCTTCCTGTCCTTGCGCGGCAATGCCAGGGTGAGCAGCTTGCCGCTGGTCCTGGCGCGCGGTGCAATGGCGTCCATGAGCTGGTTTCCCTCCCCGTTGCTGGTTCCCTGTCCCTGCGGGCGGGCGGAGGCAGGAAGCGCTGTGATGTGCCAGCAAACCCCGAAACCGGCGCCGCATTACTGATTTGGAGGGGCCGGGGGCCCGGCTGGATGCGCACAGGGCGGTGCCGGGCAGGACAGACTTGCCTTACCTTCCCATCCACCAGCCACGCCACCAAGCAGGCCTCAGCCGCGGTCCACGCGGCAGACACGGAACCGGCTGATGGATCTGTGTCCCCGCTGCCCGGTTGCGGTCCCTGGCCCGGGACCGGGGGCCGGGCAGTGAACCGAGGCCTTCGACGCGGCGCTGGTGGATGCCATGATCGAGAGGGCGACGACCTAGCCACCCAGCCCCAGGTGGACGCGCCAGCCGGGCGCCGGGAGCGGACGGCCCACGTTGGGGTCACCACCAGGGCCACCTACGAGCAACGGCGGCGAAGCACACGGCGAAAAAACACGACGACTACCACTTCGTGACTGGACGCGCCTGCCACGCGATAGAGGCACGCTCGGAGCCGCCTTACGGTGTCAGTCCCGGCGTGTCGGCGTTGGTGTTCATGCGGCACCGGACGGGGTGTTCTGTACGCCGCTTCCCGGGGTTGGTTGGCAGCGGCCGGTGAGTGGTGGGGTTTGAGCGGTTGCTGGCCCAGCGGGCTGGCTGTCAGGTGCGGCAGGCGCAGGAGGTGTGGGTGGCCGTGAACTGGGGAAGGCCGGGGGGCGTGTAGGAAGTTGACGCCGGGGCTCTGCTCACACCAGCCGGAGGGGTGCTATGTTCGCGCGTGGTCACCAGCTGTACCCGAACCGGCCAGTGTGGGGTTCCGCCAGCCCTGGTTCCGCTGGCCCCTGGGCTCTGTCTCAGCCAGCACGCCCGGGCACGTCTGGTGCGCGCGGTCCGGTGCGGTCGTGGCCGGTGGTGTTGGCCGGCGCCGCGGTCGTCGCGGTGCTTGCGGTACCGGCCGCCGCGGCCATAGCCGCGTGGCAGGTGGTCCCGGGCCCCGCCGTGCCCAGCGGTGAACTGCTCGCTGTCGCCGGGCTCGGCCCGGCCGACGTGTGGGCAGTCGGAGACCACTTCACGCCCTCGCAGGGATACAAGACGCTCACCGAGCACTGGGACGGGACGGCCTGGAAGGTCGTGCCCTCACCGGGGGCGGGCAACTGGAACATGCTGCGGGCTGTCGCCCCGGTCACCCCCAGCGACGCCTGGGCGGTTGGCTTCACCAAGTCCTATGCCACCCTGGTCCTGCACTGGAACGGCACAAGCTGGACGCAGATGTCCAGCCCTGCTTTTGCAGCTGGCCGGCCGCTGTACGGGGTGGCGGCCTTCGCCGCCAACGACGTCTGGGCGGTAGGGTCGGCAGGCTCCGCCGCATTCGTGGTGCATTTTGACGGAACCAGCTGGCGGCAGGTAGCAGCTCCCTCACCGGGCAGCCCGGCCGCTCTCTACAAGGTGGCAGGGTCGGGCCCCAGCGACATCTGGGCGGTCGGCGATGCCTACAGCGCCACCGACGCGACCCTGGTGCTGCACTGGGACGGCTCGCGCTGGACCCAGGTCCCGGCGCCCCATCCCGGGTCCAGCGACTACGTCAGGGGCCTGGCCGTCCGCAGCGCCAGCGACGCCTGGTTTGCCGGCGAATGGGACAGCCCTGCGCCCAATTACACCCCGCATCCCTTCATCGGGCACTGGAACGGCACCACGTGGACTCAGGTGAGCTCGCCAGCCGGCGAGACTCTCTACGGCGTGGCCACCGGCTCAGCCAGCGATGGCTGGATCGTGGGCAATAGCGGCAGCCCGGACACCACTTTTGCCAGCATGCTCGAACACTGGAACGGAACCACCTGGAGCGTGTCGCCCAGCCCGGTGAACGGACCCGGCGAAAGCGAGCTCAACGGGATCGCCGTACTGCCCGGCGGCACTTTCTGGGCCGTCGGGGCACGGCAGCAGCGCAACGGAACCTTCACACCCCTCACCTTGCGGCACGCACCCGCCTGACAAGCCCCACCCCGAGCACGCAGGCTTGCGGGAGAGTACGCGGTCACCGGTGTCGCTGCGGGCCTGGGCGGGCGCGTCGAGTTGTGCTCAGGCACCGTCGAGGCATGGGGCCGTGCTCCCGGCAACCCGGCCGGCGGCTGGTACGGCCTGAAGAAAGAACTGCGTGGCCGCTTCGGCAACTACGTCCCCCCGGTCATGGAAGTACTGGGCCTGGCTGAGGTCGAGCACAACGCCCGCAACAACAGGATGCGCGCCCTGTAGGACCAGCTTGGATGCACGCCTGGTGGCGGTGCTTGGGCGTTGGGGATCAGGCCCAGCATGACGATGTTGGTCAGGATGCCGGCCGGCCCGGCGCTGCGCGCCAGGCCGTGCAGGGCTGCCTTGGCTGCGGCGTGCTGCTCCAGGCCGGGTGCGCCGTCGACGGCCCCGGACGACACCAGCACGACGCGGCCCCACCCGGCGGCACGCATGTATGGCAGCACGGCCTGGACGGTGAAGGCGGTGCCTTCGGCGTTGCGGCGCATCTGGTCGTGCCAGGCCGCGAGGGGGTGTCCTCGGCTGAGTGGTCCGGCCGGGCCCAGCCCGGCGTGACCCAAGCGCAGGCGACCAGGATGTCCAGGCCCCCCAGCGCAAGTACCCGCCGCTATGCACGGGGGTTCTGGTGGGCTTGTCGGTCACCGTGGTCGGACAGAACTGGCATTCCGTACGCGCCGAGCCTGTGGGGGGCTGGTGTGCTTCCTAGGCTCGGCACGCCGCGTGGGCAGCCCGATGAACCTCACATGCGGGGGCGCGTCGGGGTACAGCTCTTGATGTTTCCGCGGCTGCTTCTGGTCTCGGCTGCTCCATTCATGGTCCTGCGTGGATGAAGGCAGCCCACAGGGATGGTGTCATGCCCAGGTGGTAGCGGTCACGGGTCATGCGGAGTGCGGAGTGAAGGCGGGCTGCAGCGTTGCTGAGATCCTCTGAAACGGTCTCGTAGAGGTGGCGGGCGATGTGGGGGGCGAGTTCGTCGGCGATCGGCCAGAGCGTACCGACCACGTGCGGGTAACCGGCGAGTTGGAATGCGGCGGCGATGTGGATCGGTTCGTCGGCCAGGCGCTGGCTGCTACGAGCGGTTGTGCACGCAGACAGGTAGGCGAATTCTGCGTGCTCGAGGTTCAGGCGCGAGACATCGAGGACGGTCAGTTCGCGGTCATAGAGGCTGAGATGGCCGGAGGACGGGACATCCATGTCGCTGCTGCCGTGGCAGGCGAAGTGGGCCCAGGCGCTCTGTCGTAGCTCGGCCTGGACGCGTTCGAAAGTAGCCTCTTCGCCGGTGAGCACCTTCGCGTCTGGGTAGCGGGCAGCGAGGTATTCGGCTTCGCGCCGGGCGGCCTGCAATGATTGCTGGCCGGGAGTATCTGGCAAGGTGACTACTAGCCGCCGCCGGGCCTTCGCGGCCAGTGGCTTGTTCTGTGCGCTCCGGGCGCGGGCGTGATGGAGCGCACGCACTGTTGGGGTGTAGGAGGAGATGACGCAGTCGATGACCGCGTTGGCGGGTTGCCTGGGGCTCGCTGGCGAGCCGTGGTGCCCGGCCGCGTGCAGCGGAAGGAAGCTCAGCGCACTGGTAGGGCACCACCACACGCGGGGCCAGTCACCCTGTGGAGTGTGGTCTAGCCCCAGCGCACTCAGGACGGGCTGGGCGATCATGTCCCACAGTCGGCCTAGGAGGTCCACGATGGTCTTTTCTGCGGCCTGGCGATCGAGCGGGTCGGTCATCGGGTCGTGTGTCGTTTCCAGGGCGTCGAGGAAGGATGCGGCGGTTTCGTTTGCCGTGCTCAGGCTCAGCTTGGGCAACGGGATCACGTCTACCCCGTCCCTGGTGAGGACCAGCGCGTCGCATCGCAGTTCGCTGACGTTGATGGCGATCACCGGGCCAGAGGCGGCGGAGGCTGTCAGCTCAGCGATCCGTGGCGGTTTCAGCCAGTCCTCGAATCCGGGTTGGTTGCGGATTTCCCCGGTAAGCCGGTCCCACTCATCAGCCAGCTGCCGACGGTCCAAGTCCACGCTCCCTCGGCCAGCGGGGCCGGGGGCTGCGGGAGGCTCGTCGAATGCCTGGCGCAGCCGCACGAACTGCTCGGCCAGTTCCGTGTGAGCGGCCTGCAGCGCGGTGACGTCGCCGCGGAGGTCCAATGCCTGGCCGAGCAGAATCCCTCGGCCGTACTCCAGCAGTTCGAAGGCACGGGCGGCGGCTTGCGGATCCCCGCTGCTGAGGACGCAGGCCGCTGCTTGCCCGGCCAGTCCGGCCATAGAGCCCAGCTGGTACTCCTGATCGGTCTGGGCCAGACGCCGAGAGGCCAGACGCGGCAGCAGTTCGACAGCGAGACGGTACGCCTGGGCCGCCGGTTCCACGGCCCCGCTTTGGGCTAGCCACTTGCCCGCGTTCCAGGCGGCGTGGGCTCGTACGGTAGGAGCGGCCACCCGTGTCAAGGCGGCCTCCTGGGCCGCCTCGACCGCGGCGTCCAGGTCTGCGGCATCGGATTGGAGTTCCAGGTCATAGCGAGTCTTTAGCGCCAGGCTCAGGTTGTTCAGCCAGGCCGCCCGCTGCGGGTCGTCCTCCGTCCTCCGGTCGATCGCCCGCCTGAACAGCAAGACGGCCTGGTCGAGTTCGCCGAGGTCGTCGAGCAGCGAGTGCCGCCCCTGGAACAGCGTCGTGGCCAGGTTGGCGAGAAAGCCTGGGTAGTCACGGTGCTCTACGGGGGTCAGCACCACAGCCTGTTCCAGTGCGTTGAGTGCGGCTTCCCGGTCGGCGCGGTCTTGGGTCTGCAGGAACCGTGCGTGCAAGGCGAGACCGAGGCTCGACAGGCCCGTCGCAGTCTCAGGGTGGCCTGGCGGGAGGAGCTGCACTGCCTCCGTCCCGGCGCGGATTGCCTCGTCGAGCGTGTCTGCCTGCCTGCCGCGCCTGTGGCGGTTTTGCAGCACAAATGCGAGGTTGGTCAGCAGGCCCTGGCGCAGCGGATGCCCGGCGGGGACGGCTTGCAGTCCCTGCTCCAGCAGGGTGATCACCCGGTCGGCATCACTGGCGTCGCCGGTTGCTTCATGGCGTTGCTCCAAGGCGGCCGCCAGGTTGGACAGGTATCCAGCCCAGTTCGGGTTGTCATGGGGGGTGAGCTCCGCGATCTGCTCGTGCAGTCGTATGGCTTCATCGAGCGTGGCCAGCTCGCCCGAGTGCTGGTAGCTCATCTGCAGCGCGTTGGCGAGACCGCTCAAGATCGCAGCCCGGTCGGGGTGGTTGCCTGACACGGTTGTGGCGGCGAGCCGGTGCAGGTGGAGTGCTTCGTCGAGGTCAGCCAGGGTGCCGCGGCGGTCGAACCGCAGGTGCAGGGCTGAGGCGAGACGGCTGAGCCTGCCGGGGCGTTCGGGGTCCGCCTCGCTCGTCAGGCCGAGGGCTTGATGGCTAAGGGAGATGGCGTCGTCGAGGTCGGCGGCGGCCCCTGTTGCCTCGTACCGCTTCTGGAGCGTGCTGCTCAAATTGGCGAGGTATATCGGACGGCCAGGGTAATCGCCGGGTACGGCAGCCAGGGTCTGCTGCAAGAGGGCTACGGCGTTGTCAAGGTGGACAGGGTCACCCGTGCGGTTGAAACGTTCGACGAATTCACCGGCCTTGGTGTTCCAGCGCTCAGGGCTACCGCCCACGGCTGGGCCTATGGCCCGGCCGTCCAGTGCCCGCCGGACTGGCTCCGGCATCTCCAGGTTCGGCGCGACGTACCGTACTTGTTGGAAGTACCAGAGCGCAAGCGTGAGATCCTGCTGATCGTCGCCTTCCGGCAGCAGTTGGAAGCGGCCCCAGTGCAGCCAGCCGATGCCTTGCATCAACACTGGGTCGACGTCGGCTCCTTTTTCGATCGCCCGGCGCAGCGCCACAGACTCCCGTACTAGCCCGGGGTCGAGGAGCAGTTTCCTGTCGTAATTCTGGGCGAGTTGTACCATCCGGGCTTGCAAGGGGGCCAGAAGCCGAGCGGATCGAGAACGTCTGGCCATCGAAGTGCACCCGAATCCGGCGCAGACGAACACCGCGCCTGCCTCAACGTTAATCCCAGTCCCCACTCAGCAGACAGTCATCTTCCGCGTGACTACCATGAAGCCGTCGGGGTTCCGTTCCTGCTAGAAGCGGTAGATCGTGCTGTGGATGTCAAGCCCACCCGCCAAGCGCTCGCGGACTTCTGCCAGCACCTCGACCAACTGCGCCGTCTTCTGGCCGATCCTCAGATGCAGGCGGCCCTCGAGAAAGCCGCAGTAGCCGGGAGGCACGGCGACCCGCTCGACGCCTCACTCATCGAGCTTCTGCGGCTCTGCAAAGTAACGTACGACGCGGACGACGGCATCCCACCGCTCACCATCTTGTTGTGGCACCTCGACTTCCCTTATTCCACGGCCCGCATGCAGCTGCCGATACGCACCAATGGACACCCAAACGCCCAGGTGTACGTGTGCCCTACCGATCACTGTGACCGCCTCTGGGTGCGCGCCCCGGGCAAGACGATCCCGACCTGCTGGCTGCAGAACGCGCGCCTGCGCGAACGGATCTGAGCGTGAGCGCATTCTTCAGCGAACTCGGCAAGCGGGTCGCCGAGAAGTGGCTGGCACTGGCAGTTCTTCCCGGCCTGCTGTTCCTCAGCGCGGTGATCACCGCACTCAGCCTGGGTCATACGCACGCCCTGGACCTGGCGATGCTCACCTCACGGGCGAAAGCCTTCGCCGTGCAGTTCAACGGCCTTGGCCCAACCATGGCGGTGCTGCTGGTAGCCGGGGCCATGCTCGCTGCGACAGCCTGCGGTCTGGCCGCACAGGCGCTGGCAACGCTCATCCAGCACAGCTGGTTCAGCACGTGGACATGGTTCGCGCCGCTCGGGGACAGGCTCTTGGCGAAACGCCGGGGCCGGTGGAACGACATCACCGACGCCATCGACGACGCCGTCCGCGCAGGCGACCCCAAAGACCGCTACACCGCGCTCGCCGCCGCCCGTACCCGCATCGCCGTGAGCGAACCGGTGCTGCCATCACGCATCGGTGACCGGCTCAATGCTGTAGACGCCCGCGTCTACGCAGAGTACGAACTGGACCTGGTCGCAGCGTGGCCACACCTATGGCTCATCACCCCGGACACCACACGCGGGGAACTGCGCACCGCTGCTATCCGCTTCTCCGGCACCGCACTCCAGATGTCGTGGGGCGTCCTCTATACCGTGCTCGGCCTAGTGTGGTGGCCCGCACTATTCGCTGGCGCGGTCACGCTGCTCACCACGTGGCACCGCGCACGCGACAGCGCCGAAACGTACGCATGCCTGATCGAGGCGACCGTCGATCTGTACGGGATCGAGCTGGCTAGGTCGCTCGGCCTCGCAGAGGAAGGCGGCCGGTTCACGGCTGACCACGGAAAGGCCATCACCAACCTGGTCCGCAAGGGCCGCTGACATCAGCCCGGGACGGATGCCTTCTCCCGGTGACCCCCTCTTCATCCGGGGTTGGGTCAGCGGACAAGACTGGCAAGCTGGGCGTCGGCGAAAATGGTCCGGCGCCAGTCAAGGGCGGGGTGGCCAGCCGGGGTAGCTGCCAAGGCCCTGCGACAAGCATCCAGTGCCTCATCGGCGTCAGCCGGGTCATGGGCCAGTATCCAGCGCTTGAGCAGGGCGGTACCAAGGTTCTGCAGGTAACCTGCGAGCTCGCGGTCATCCGCAGGCCCCGCACCCACCGCCTTACGGGCCGCGTCCACAGCGGAATCGATGTCGGCGCGCTTGCCAGTCCGCTCGAAACGAACAAGCAGTGCCCCCGACAGGCTATTGAAGTGGGAAGGGCTGCTGTCAGACAATGCCAGACCCTCACGGGCCCTGCCGATCGCCTCATCCAATTCACGACGGCTCTTCGTGTGAGAATAATGCTCCAAGAGCGCGCTGCTGAGATTGGACAGGCAACCCGACCGGAAGTCCGCACTGGCGGATGACGCCTTCCGCACCGCCAGCCTGGACACCTGCAGTGCTTCCTGTGCGGCAGAGCGGTCGGCCGTGGCGTGGGACAGCATACGTAGCACGTTTCCCAGACCCGTCAGGATCCGTGCCTGACCTATATCGTCGCCAGACGGTGCTTCGCGCACTGCCAGCCGCCCGGTTTCCGCTGCTTCCACAAGAGACGGCAGGTGCGCTGTCTGCTCGAAGTGCCTGCGCAAAGCGGTCGCGAGGTCGCAAAGGCCATCTGCCCTGTTGAGATGATCCCTCCCCAGGGCCGCCATCGCCCGGCGGCCGACAGTGATCGCCGCCTCCAGGTCGGCGAGACGCCCGGTGCGGTCACTGCGCCGCCAAAGCGCGTCCCAGTGAATGAACAAGGACCTACTGGAAGGCCGCCCAGGCAAGCGCGGTTCGCTGACCGCCTTCCGAGACGTATCAATGGCCGTGCCCAAGTCCCCGGCAGCGCCGGTCAGCTTGTAACGGGTGAGCATGGCAATGCTGAGATTGGTCAGAGTTGCCTCGTGATGAGGATGGCCTGCAGGGGCAGCCGCGACTGCCTGGCGTCCCACCTCAACAGACAGGTTCAGGTCAGCCGCGTCGTGGGACAGCGCGTACCGCATGCAGAGGGCGTTCCCGAGGTCGGACAGCACCACGGCCCGGCGCCCGGAGTCGGCCGTGACCGCAGCGACCCGGCGCAGCATCGCCACCCCCTGGTCGAGGCCTGGCAAATCTCCGGAACTGTGGGCTTGCTGCAAGAGCACCAACGCCACATGGTGCTGATAGTCAAGCGACTCGGCTGCGACAGCATCCCGCTTACTGCTCCGCGTCATGACGTGCTCTCCGTTACGATCCGGCACGACGCATGGTGACATTTTGCCAATGTCACCATAAAATGGGCCAGAAGGATAATGATGCTTCTATGCTCCTGCTCACCTGAGCGTAGGCGAGATCGGCCCATCTGTCAGGCGCAACTCCGCGTAGGCGGTAGCACCCGCCCGCACAGTCGAGGCCCAGGACCGAGGGAATAGGCCGCAGCCTGCTGGCACTCGCACCCAGCATCACCGAATCCGGCCCCGGAACTCGATACGACCGCCGCAACGGCCAGTCACTGGGAAAAGGCGCCGCGAGCCCAGCATCCGGCCCGCTATCCGCCATGATGCCTCACACCCAAACGGACGTTCTGCGCGCACGAGCTCGCATATGCCTATTGGTTCAGTAGGCATTCCTATTCGGCGATCTGGCTGCGCCAATAACTTCCGGCTCTGTCGTGGGCGCCTCGCGGCCCTGGGGTCAGATTCAGCTTACGATCATGAAATTCTGCATACGTATTCGCTACCCGGCATCATCATGCGCGGGTGCCACGCGCTCATTTCGGCATGAGAGCGAGCAGGTAGCTGCCAAGTCCGGCGGGTAAGGGGCGTCCAGATCACCCTGCTCGGCACGCCATCGATGATCCCGGCAGACGGATAGCGGCGCTCCGAAGGCGCGCTACTTGTGCGGAAGTCTCGATGAGGGTGTCCAGCTGGCTGAAACAGGCTGCGCAGATCACTCCCGGCGGGGATCGCCAGCCGTGCCTGAAGCTCCCGTAATCGCGATGAGCCCGGCGCTGGATCCCTGAGTGTGGCCGGGATGGGCAGGTGGGCGGATAATTGCCTATTCAGGTTCATTGCCTGGTTATGGGGTGGGTGGCTGTGGAGGAGTTGCAGGCCGACGACCCTGGTCAGGTAGGCAGCTACCAACTGCTGGGGCGGCTCGGCGCCGGTGGCATGGGCGTGGTGTTCCTAGGCCGTTCGCCTGGCGGGCGCCTGATGGCGGTGAAAGTGGTCCGCGCCGAACTCGCCGACAGCTCTGACTTCCGTGCGCGATTCGTGCGGGAGGTGGCGGCAGCGCGCAGGGTCAGCGGCGTCTTCACCGCGCCGGTGGTGGACGCCGATCCGGACGGGACGCCACCATGGCTTGTCACCGGCTATGTAGACGGCCCATCACTGGCAACCGCAGTCAGTGACCATGGCCCGATGGCAGTTGACGATGTGATAGCGCTCGCGCGTGGTCTGGCAGAAGGGCTTGGTGCCATCCACGCCGTCGGCGTGGTGCATCGCGACCTGAAGCCCTCTAACATCCTGCTCGCCGCGGATGGGCCACGGATCATCGACTTCGGCATCTCCCGCGCAACGGAGGCCACCGAACTGACCCACACTGGGATGGCAGTCGGCTCACCCAGCTTCATGTCACCGGAGCAGACCGAGGGTCATGAGGTCGGCCCGGCAAGCGATGTCTTCAGCCTCGGTGCAGTGCTCGCGTACGCGGTAACTGGCCACAACCCATTCGGCACCGGCGCGGTATCGGCGCTGTTGTACCGGGTCGTGCATGCCGCCCCAGCCTTGGGCGGCATACGCGATCCGCTACGGTCGGTGATCGAGTGGTGCCTGGCCAAAAACCCCACCCAGCGCCCCACCCCTGCCGCACTGCTGGCTCGGCTCACCGAGCCACGACTGCCAAGCACCGCGCCAGCATCGCCGTCCGCAGTGGCTAGCCAGCCTTCAGCCGCTCCCCCACCTCACCCAGCAGCGATGACACCCACTGATGTCCACACCGCCATTGACACTCACCTGCCAGGCTCGCAGACCGCCAGTCCTGCCAGGCGACGGGTGAAGGCGTGGTGGGCCACGGTGGCTGCGGTGGTAGTCATCGGCGGTGCCGCGGCCGGGATAGCGCTCACGACGCACCAAACCGAAACCCCGCCCCACGGCAGCCGCACGCCGCACACCGGTGTCCCCACTGCCGGGCCAAGGGCACTGGCTCCGCAGACTGTGGTCAAGGCGTACATCACTGCAATCAACGCCCACGACTGGCCCCGAGTATGGCAGCTAGGCGGCAAGAACCTCGGCCACAGCTACTCCGCCATGGTCACCGGGTACCGCCAAACCCGCCGCGTCGTGCTTACCAGCCTCACCACCACGGGCGAGACAGTCTCAGCACGCACCCTCGCTTACGAGACTAACGGCGCAGTCCAGACCTACGCCCTGACCTACACCATCCACAACGGCGTCATCACCTCCGGGGTGGCGACCCTGCTGTCCACTCACCCATCCCCCAAAACCGCCACTGGCTGCCCACACATCACATACGGCGCCGACGGCAACGTCGGACCGCTGTTCTGCAGGGACGGCCAGCCCAACCCGCCTGTCCTCGCCTACTTCCAAGCAATGCACCTGCTCGTGCTGGGCCTCGGCGCGAACGCCACACCAGGGCAGGTGTTCCAGGCGATGTGCTCCGACGTCCAGACCAACTCCACATACCCCATCGAAACCTCCGCCTACGATCTAGCCCAACGGATCGAGGGCTGGTCCTTCGGCATCAACCCAGCCCAGGCAGTAACCAGCGGCGCCTGCCCCGGATAACAGACGGCGCCACCACAGAAGCCGAGCCAGTCAGCCCGCTTGGTGTCGATGCGGGACCGCTCGCCCTTCGGGCACTCGCCTCGCCGCTCGGATGAGTGACTCCCAACCCGGACCGGTCATACGGATCCGCTGCCGTGACCTAACAGCCCTAGAGAACACCTCAGCCCCTGTCATCAACTCAAGTTGACAAGGCGGTAGGTATGTGCCCTACGCTGATATCAACTTAAATAAACTAATGATCTTCAAACGGCAACCGACCTGACGGAACCGGTCGCCAAACCTACAGCC
>DASYYE010000548.1:0-15661 GCA_035946955.1 Streptosporangiaceae bacterium
CCGGCTCGTTGAGCCATTGCATGATGCCCTCCGGCGTCCGGAGCCCGCCGCGGTTGCCCCTGGGCTGACAAGGTGCGGTGCGCAGGCTCTGAAGTGTCGACCGTAGCGCGATCCGGCGCCGGCGTAACCTCTGCCCCAGAGGTACCCCCGCAAACACTGTCACTGCTGAGGTACCGCCTGCGCCCCGTGACTGCCGAGGTACCCTCTGCGCTATGGACAAGGTGGAGCGTACCGAAGCCCAGTGGCGCGAGCAGCTCACTCCCGAGGAATACCACGTGCTGCGGGAAGCGGGGACCGAAGCACCGTGGGCGGGCGAGTACACGCAGACCAAGACCGAGGGTGTGTACCGGTGCCGGGCGTGCGGTGCCGAGCTGTTCCGTTCCGCTGAGAAGTTCGAGTCCCATTGCGGCTGGCCGAGCTTCTACGCGCCGGGTGACAGCGACGCTGTCGAGCTGCTGGAAGACCACACGCAGGGCATGACGAGGACCGAGGTCCGGTGCGCCCGCTGCGGGTCCCACCTTGGGCATGTGTTCGAAGGCGAGGGTTACGCGGTCCCCACCGACCAGCGCTGGTGCATCAATTCGATCTCGCTGACCCTGGAGCCTGCCGAGCCGGCCTGATTGCCTGCCGCCGGGTTGAGTGGAGGGAGAGTGCCCTAACCCAGGGCGGCGATGAGTTCCCTGACGGGCTTGCGGCGGCCGGTGTAGAAGGGCACTTCCAGCCGGGTGTGCAGCCTGGCGCGCGCGCCCCGCAGGTGGCGCATCAGGTCCACGATCCGGTGCAGTTCGTCGGCCTCGAACGCGAGGATCCACTCGTAGTCGTTGAGCGCGAAACACGCGACGGTGTTGGCCCGGACGTCCGGGTACTCGCGCGCCATCATGCCGTGCTCGGCGAGCATCGCCCGCCGCTCGGCCGGGTCGAGCAGGTACCAGTCGTAAGACCTCACGAAGGGGTACACGCACACGTAGTCGCGCGGCTCCTCACCGGCCAGGAAAGCCGGGATGTGCGCCTTGTTGAACTCAGCCGCCCGGTGCAGCGCCATCACCGACCACACCGGCTCGCTCGCCCGGCCCAGCCGGGTGCGGCGGAACCGCGCGTACAGTTCCTGCAGGTCGTCCGGGGTGTCCCCCAGCCACCAGAACATGTAGTCCGCGTCGGCCCGCAGGCCCTGGACGTCATAGCACCCGCGGGTGGCGATCGCCTTGCCCGCGGCCTGGTCGAACAGCCCTTCGAGTTCGTCGGCGATGCTGTCCTCGCCGCCGGTGCCCATGTACATGCTGGAACGGTCCGTCACCCGGAACACCGACCACATGGTGTAGCGGATCAGTTCGTTCAGTTCCCGTGCCCGTGGCCGCCCAGCCCCAGGCACAGCCGCGGGGCCCTCCGAAACCGTCATCCCCTCAAGCCTCCGTTCCCACCCTGCTCGCGGACGGTCACCCCACCCACCGTCAGGGGTGCGCCGCTGGTGCCGGCCCGCTCCCCTGCGTGCTCCCACCGCAGTCCCAGATGGTCCGCGACCTGCCTGGCAGCCATGCGGGCGGTCGCCACACAGGCCGGGATACCTACTCCATCGTAGGCGGCGCCACACACGGCCAGCCCCGGCAACCGTGCTATGGCTGAGCGGATCGTGGCGACCCGTCCCAGGTGCCCCACCGTGTACTGCGGCAGTGCCCCGCCCCAGCGCGTGACCCGGGTGGCCACCGGCAGGCCATGCACCCCGGTCGTGGCCGTGACCTGGTCCGCGGCAGCCGTGACCAGTTCGGTGTCGTCAGCCTGCAGGATGTGTTCCTCGCCGGTGCGCCCGAGGGAACAGCGGACGATGACGATGCCCGGAACCTGCCCGGTGAGGTGGGGCCACTTGGCAGAGGAGAAGGTGACCGCCTTGACCGGGTGGCCGTCCACGGCCGGGATGAGGTACCCGCTGGAGTCCAGCGGCCGGGGGAACGCCGATGCCGGGTATGCGAGCGTGACGATCACCATGCTCGCGTAGTCGATCTCCCCGAGCGCGGCCGCGCCCGCCGACGCCTCGGTCACGCCAGCCAGCAGCCTGCTCGCGGGGCGGGCGGGCAGCGCCAGCACGACCGCGTCGGCCGCCACCGACTCCGGGCGGTGCGCGGAACCCACGGTCAGCCGCCAGCCCGTGGCGGTCCTGGTCATCTCCCGGACCATCGCCTTGGTCCGCACCGTCGCACCGGACGCCGTGGCGACCGCGGCGGGCAGCGTCCCCAGCCCGCCGGCGATGGTGCTGAAGACGCTGGGCTGGGTGGCCGCCCGCGAGGGCCTGTCCGCGGGCACGATCGATGCCGCGGCCTCGGCCAGCGACGCGTGGCACCGGGAGCGATCGGCCAGGGCGGGCAGCGTGGCCTCGAAGGAGAGGTCCTCGGACCGCCCGGCGTAGACGCCGCACAGGATCGGGTCGACCAGCCGCTCCACGACCTCACGGCCGAAGCGCGCGCCGACGAACTCGGCCACGGCCACATCGCCCTCACGCATGGTCGCTGGCAGGTCGAGGTCCTGCCACGCCCTCGCCATGCCACGCGATGACAGCAGCCGGCACCGGGCGAGTTCGTCGAGGTCGGCCGGGACGCCCATGAACTGCGAGTGCGGCAGGGAGTGCAGCTGGCCGCGGCTGTAGAGCCGGGCCCTCGTGGTAGCGGGGCTCATGAGACTCGCCGACAGTCCAGCCGCCTGGATCAGGTCGGTCCCTTCCGGGCGGCGGGTGAGCACGGCCTCGGCGCCTTCGTCCACCGCGACCCCGGCCACCTCTGAGACGGCCAGCTTGCCGCCGAGCCGCTCCGAGCCCTCTAGCACTGTGACCGTGGCTGGCGTACCGCGCAGGAAGAACGCGGCGGACAGCCCAGCGATGCCTCCGCCGACCACGACGACGCAAGGCGACCGATCACGGTTCATCCGAACACCGTAACCGGCATCTTCCCAGTCCCTTCGTCAGGGGCGGAGCGAAATACGTCCGTTTTTGGTTACGTGGCCTCTTGATGGGATTACCGTCCGTGGTGACATACTTCTATGTCATGGCCTCCGGACCCACGGTAGTCTCGGTGCGGCGTGCCAGGAACGAAGACGTTGGCCGCCTGCAGGCAATCCAGTCGGCGGCCGGTGGCGCCTTCCGCGACGTGGGCATGCCAGCAGTTGCTGACAGCCCTCCCCTGCCCTTGGAGTCCCTGTCCGGCTACCGTCAGGCCGGGCGGGCGTGGGTCGCGGCCGACGAGCACGACGACCCGGTGGGTTTCGTGGTCGTGGATGTCATCGACGACAGCGCGCACATCGAGCAGGTCAGCGTGCATCCCGCACACGCAGGCCAGCGCATTGGCGCGCTCCTGCTGGACCATGTCGCGCAGTGGGCTGCCCGGCACAAGCTCAAGGCCCTGACACTGATCACGTTCCGTGGTGTCCCGTGGAACGCCCCCTACTATGAACGGCTCGGGTTCCGTGAGCTGTCTGTGGGGGAGATCACACCGGGTCTTGCCGCGCGGGCCGAAGCGGAGACCACCCTGACGGTGAACGCGGCACGGGTGGTCATGCGCCGCGAGTTGCCCTGAGCGGCACCTGAACCGACTCTCAATTGTGACCTGTACGTCAGGAACCCTGGGGTACATAGTCACGTCCGATGAGCATGACTGTGCCATTGAGAATGACCCTGCCCCCGAGAACGACCGTGTCCCCGAGAACGACCGTGTCCGGCGTCCCCCGTGCCGTGAAGTGCGCCGGGGCACTGGTGGCCGCCGTCGCGTGCGTGGCTGCTGCCGGGTGTTCCTCAGGGTCACCCGGGTCGGCGAGTACGGCGGGCCACGTGTCCGGGGTGGCGGCTCGCGACCAACCGGGCTTTGGAGCCACGCCCCAGGGCGCTGCGGCTGCGGCCGCGCCGGCTGCGGGGGGTGTCACGCAGCATGTGAGCCTCACCAGCCTGCCCGCGCCAGCCAATGCGGCAGTCATCTACACAGCCAACCTGACCGTGCAGGTGAAAGAGCCTGCCCAAGCGGCCCAGCAGGCCGCCCAGCTCGCCCTCACCGCCGGCGGCTACGTATCCGGTGAGAACGCCACACTGGCCCACGCCCACCCCGGCGGTCCCGCGGTCACCATGCAGCTGAAGGTTCCGGTTGCCGCGTACGCGAACACGCTCACGGCCCTGACCCGGCTCGGCGCCACACTGAAGCAGACCCAGCAGGCCATCGACGCGACCCAGGCGGTGGCCGATGTCGCCAGCCGGGTGACTTCGGCGGAGCAGGCCATCAGGCAACTCCGCACGCTGCTCGCCAGGGCAGGCACGGTGGACAGCCTGCTGACCGTCCAGGACCAGGTCAACTCCGAAGAGTCGAGCCTCGAAGCGCTCCAGGCGCAGCAACGTGCGCTCGCACGCGAGACCACGTTCGCGACGATCTCCCTGGCGCTGACGACACCGCCCGCGCACCATGCCCGGAAGAAGGTGACCCATGCCGCGGCCGGCGGGTTCACCTTCGGCCTCCGTGGCGGGTGGCACGCGCTGCGTACTGTCGTCTCGGTGGGCCTCACGGTGCTGGGTGCCGTGCTTCCGTTCGCTGTCCCGCTGGCGCTGCTGTACTTCCTGTGGCTGCGAGCACGCTCCTGGCTGTCCAACCGCCCCCGCCGCCTGAACCACCCTGCGCCCTGAACCACCCTGCGCCCTGAACCACCTGGGCAGCCGCAGCCGTTGCGCCCGGTTTCGGCCCGCCGCCTCTTGCTGTTATCCGCGCCGTGGGTGACGGCGTCTGCAGAAAGGGATGGTCTCAGTCCCTGGGCCAGACCGACATGCGTTCCCGCAGCGCCGTTATCTGGGGGGCGGTGAGGCCGAATTCGGCGAACACCATGTCGTCGAGGTGGTCGACCCGGCGGCCGGCGTCGGCGTAGTCCTCACCGGTGAGGCCAGGGTCCAGGCGCTGGGCGAAGCCGATCAGGTCCTGGACGCCGTAGTGCTCCAGCGCCGCCGCGACATCGACTATGTCCCGGATCTCTGCCCGGCCGGCGAAAGCGGCGACTTTCCCGCCCAGGACGTCTTCGATGTCCAGGACCGGGCCGACCTCCATGACCACCGGGCGGCGGCTGCGCGAGACGTGAGCCAGCTGCAGTTCGGTCACCTCACCGGATGGGGACGTGACAGTCCATTCCGCCAGGCCGTCTTCGAGGCCTTCCCAGACGTCAGCGAGGTCGCCGTACCGGTCAACCCGCTCGACACCAAAACCCGCCGCCCGGAGGGCCCCCTCGACGTCAGCGGCGGCCGCCGATACGGCATGGGGGTCGTCGCTGAAGAGGTCGACATCCTCGGTACTCCGGTCGACCAGGCCGTGTGCGATTAAGGCATTGCCCCCGGCCAGCGCGAACCCGTGCCTAGCCCCGACGCCAAGGACGATCCCAGCGACCTGGCGGTGGAAGTCGTTCGGGAGCATCAGGCAGCCTGCGCAGTGGCGGCCGCGAGGACCGGGTGCTGCTCCTCCCAGGCCCGCCGCACACCCCGCGGCAGGAACAGGTCTTTCCAAATGGCCACAAGAGTGTCCCGGTCCAGGAAGGCGGAGAGGTCCTCCGGCCGGACAGCCTCACGCAGGACGATCTCGTAAATCCACCGCCGCATGGGCGGCTTGTCAAGGTCAAACGTGCGCTTGGGCTGCCAGCACAGACGGTGAGGCAGTTCTACCGTGCCATTCACTGGGCCATGCAGGTCTGCCAGGTCAGTGACTACGAGCACCTTCCGGCCGGGCCGCGCTCCGTAGCGTGCCCTTGCTGCCCTGACCCGCGCATCGTCCATGGCCTGCGCCTCCGCCACATTGACCATCATAGCTGGGTAGCAGCAGCAACGAACCTCCGTTCGAATGCGCACGCCCGGGCGGAGCCGTCAGGCGGCGGCCGCAGCGCCTGTTGCTGTTATCACGCTCGCGCGACCTGCCGCTCCCGCCCCCACCGGCCGGGGATCCTGTCCGATGAAAATGTCCTAGGCCCGGTCTATCATCGAACTAGATTTCGATGCGAAGGGAACCCCCTTCGTCCTGTTGAACCGCCCACCCGAGGGCTGAGTACAGCGCAGACCAGCGAGGAGGTGAGACCGATGCCTGACCCACGGCAGGTGGCCAGTCCAGCGCAGGCGCTGGACATGCTCACGGCCGCACTGGGTTACCTGGGCTCCGTCGATGCCGCCTCGCTGCCCACCGCCACCCAGGCCGAGGTGCTCAAGGGCCTCGAACGGGCCGAGTCTCGCCACACCGCGGCCCGGGCACGGATGCTGACCGCGTTCAGCGCACAGGGCGGCCACGAGGATGACGGGCTGGGCAGTGCGCAGATGTGGCTGACGTTCCACACCCGCACCACCCGCGCTGCCGCCTCCGGGTCCGTGGCCTGGATGCGGCGGCTGGCCACCCACCCGGTCATCGAGGCTGTGCTGACCGCCGGGGAGCTGTCAGCGTCGTGGGCGCGGCAGTTCTGCGACTGGACGGACCGCCTGCCTGCGGACTGCCGATCCGACGCGGACCGGATCCTGTGCGAGGCCGCGGCCCGTGGTGCGGAACTGCGTGACATCGCGGGCCTGGCCGAGCAGATCTATGAGCGCACCCGCACGCCCGATAAGGACGAGGACGACGGGTTCAGCGACCGCTGGTTCCGGCTGGGCATTACGTTCCGTGGCGCCGGGCGCGCCGAAGGCGACCTGTCGCCAAGCTGCGCCGCTGCGCTAGGGGCAGTGCTCGACGCACTGGGCAAGCGGGCTGGCCCGGAGGATCTGCGCACTGCCGCGCAGCGCTGCCACGATGCGCTGGAGGATGCGTGCCGACGGCTGATCGCCAGCGACATGCTCCCGGACCGGGCGGGCCAGCCCACCCAGGTCCAGGTACACATGACCCTGCGTGAACTGCTGAACCTTGCCAACTACGGGGAGTCCAGCACGGAGCAGGCCTGGAGGCGAGCCAGCGGGCCGGGCTGGCTGTCCGGCCCTGAGGCCGCTGCCGCAGCGTGCGATGCGACGCTGGTGCCGATGGTGACCGGGCATGTCGACTGGGCTGCGGTGGACGAGCTCACCCAGGTGTTCCTGGACATCTGCGAACTGCCAGGCCACACCACTCCCGCCGCCGACACCGACCCGGGCACACCAGGCACGGACACCCTCGGCCTCGACACCCCAGGCCACAGCGCGGCGGGCGCCGACATCAATGGTTCGCCGCCCGCCAGCACGGGCTTGCCGCAGGCTAGCCGGGACAGGCTGGCACGCGCCCTGCTCGGCTTGGCCACCCAAGCTCTCTCCGGGCCCGGCGGCCTTGCTTCCGCACTGCGCGCCCGTCTCGGCACCCCACTCGCGACAGTCAGCCTCCCACTGGACGTCGGTACCCCGACCCCCGTGATCCCGCCGCACCTGCGCCGGGCCGCACTGGCCCGCCACCCCTCCTGCGCCTTCCCCGGCTGTGACACCCCCGCCACCGCCTGTGACCTGCACCATTTGGTCCCCCGCTCCGAAGGCGGGCTGACAGCACTGCCCAACCTGGTACCGCTCTGCAGGTTCCACCACCTGGTAGCCGTCCACGACTGGGGCTGGCAACTGACCCTTCACCCCGACGGCACCACTACCGCCACCAGCCCCCAGGGCCGCGTGCTGCACAGCCACAGCCCACCCACGCAAGCCGCATGAGGAGTGCGGCTACCAGGCCAGGTCTTCTCTGCACCATCGCCTCAGGGTACGACCACCACTGAGTCCTCGGTGCCGCCTGGGCTAATGTGCTTGCTGATGAGCAGTGACGATGCTCGGCTGTGGACCGACCGGTCTTGCCTGCGGGACGGGCAGTACCGCACGGATGCCAATCTCGCCGCCCGCCAGTCGCTCTACCGTTTCCAGCAGCCGCAACTGGACCTGCCGCCGCTGGTGCTTGACCTGGCCGCCCTGGGCGGCAATGAGACCGTTACCGATATCGGCTGCGGCAATGGCATTTACCTGGCAGAGCTGGCAAGCCGCAGGCACACCGGCCCAGTGCTCGGCATGGACTTGTCGCCCGGCATGTTGCAGGCGAGCCGGCGCCGGTCACCTGCAGTACATGTCGCCGTAGGTGACGCTGCTGCCCTTCCGCTGGGCGACGACACCAGCGATCTGACCCTGGCAGCGCACATGCTCTACCACCTCCCCCAGCCGGCTGCGGCAGTGCGCGAGTTGCGCAGGGTCACCCGGCCTGGTGGCCAGGTGCTTGTCGTGCTCAATGGCGAGGACCACCTGCGCGAACTGCGTGACCTCATCACCACCGTGCTCGGCCGCCTCACCGACGGTCCGCCGCTGGCCACGGAACGGCTGTGCCTGGACGACGGTGAGGCGCTCCTCGCCGCCCAATTCACCTCCATCACGCGCCACGACTTCACCGGCGAACTCCTTATCCCAGCCCGCCAGCCGGTCGAGGACTACGTGCGCAGCATGGTCCTGCCCGACCCGGTGTCACTGGCCGCAGCCGTGACCGGGCTCATCCCGGCCAGCGGAACCTTCCGGGTCCGCACGCACACCGGCTGCCTGGTCTGCCGCTGACGCCATTGCCCGGTGCTGGATGCCGCTGTCGCAGTGGGAAACGGGTCAGTGGCCCCCACCGAAGAGACTCTCCCAGGCCACCGCGCTGTGCATGGTGAGCGCGGCGAGGAGCACCCCGGTCACCAGCGACGCCGTCAGCAGCAGCCATCGGGTCAGCCGGCCCGCCAGCACCTCGCTCGCACGGTGGCCGGCCCGGCTCACCAGGTCGGCGCCGACCAGCCGGGGCAGCCGCCAGACATAGGTCAGGACGTGCACGGACATGGCGCAGAACCACAGCACAAATGACGCCTTGTGCAGGAAGAGCCACGTCCCCTGGCCGCTGGGGCCCACGACCGCGAGCATCACCCCGGTCCCGATCACCGACACAGAGCTGAGGAGCACGACCGGACCCAGGATGCGTGGCAGCGGCGCGGGTGGCCCCTTCCTGCGGTATTCCTCCGCTCCGGTGTAGTAACGCACGAACCGGTACATGACCGAGCACACCTTCAGCGCGACCGGGCCTGTCAGCAGGATGCCGAGGAAGAAGTGCACGGTGAGCAGCTGGTGGATGGACAAGACCGTGAAGCCTTCGGCCGCGAACGCCACCAGCAGGACCATCCCGGTCAGCATCGCGCTGTCCCTGCTGCCGCCCCAGGTCGCGGTGCTCTCACCGCCCCAGGCCGGCCGGTTGTCGCGCCACGCGGGCTGGGGGTCCTTCACCAGGCGCCCCGCCGTGCGCGGCTGAGCACGTCGAAGTCCAGCACCAACATGGCTGAGTGTGCCTCTCGTCAAGGTCGTGGCCACGGCGGCCACCGGCTCCCCTCCCAGCCTGCGTGGTGACTTACTAGGAACCTGTTCAGTCACGGTTCAGGACTGGTAAGGAATCACCCGGCAGAAGGAATCACCCGTCAGCCGGCAGGAGGGCAGCAGGCTCCCGCTGCCCGCTGGGCAGGTCGAGCAGGTAGTCATCGGCGCCCGCGTCCAGTGCCAGCACCCGTTCGGGCTCCTCCCCCCGCGCTGTCACCACGATGATCGCCACTGGCGAACGTTCCCGCAGCCGCCGGCACACCTCCACCCCGTCGATGTCGGGCAGGGCAAGGTCGAGCAGGACGACGTCAGGTTCTGCCCGGTCGAGCGCATCGCGTCCGGTCGTCACATGGTCCACGTCGTACCCGCCGCGGCTCAGCCCTCGCACCAGCTGGGTGGCGATCCCCTCGTCGTCTTCCACAACGAGCACGCTGACTCTGGTCTTGCTGGACAGCTGGCTCCCGCCGGGCGGACGTGCTGGCGAATTCATAGACACAAGTTAAGGGGCCAGGCCGGGCGCTGGCTGCCTACTAGGTTTGTGACATGAGCATTCCCAATGGCAGTTACCTGGCAGGTCCGGAATCCGGCCGGCTCCTGGTCAAGACGGCCCGGACCGGCTTGGGTGCGAAAGTCGGCCACGACCTCACCATTGAGGTGACACGCTGGCGCGCAAAGGTGGTCGTGGATGCCGCCAGCCCGGCCAGCAGTTCGGTGTCCATTGAGGCCGACATTGACTCGTTCGAGGTCCGGGAGGGCACCGGCGGCGTCAAGCCACTGACCGGCGCCGACCGGGCGGACATCAAGAAGACGCTCCACACCAAGATCCTCAATGCCGACAGGCACCCGACCATCGTCTTCACGTCGAAGCAGGTCAGCGGGACACAGGAGGCGTTCCACATCGACGGTGACCTCAGCATCGCGGGCGTCACCCAGCCCATCACAGTGGAGGGCCGCCTGGACGGGGACCGCGCAGTTGGGTCAGCGACCGTGGTGCAGACGCGGTGGGGTATCAAGCCCTATTCCGCGCTTATGGGGGCACTCAGGCTCCGCGACGAAGTCGGCGTGCAGTTCGACATCGGCCTCACACCAAGTCCCTGACTGCCGCGCTGTCCACAGCCATTTCGGCATTAGGCCATACCGGCTAGAAGGCCGCCGAGTGCTCGTGGACGAAGTCGGTCAGCCGGGCGAGCATGTCAGGGTCGGTCTCGGGGAGGACACCGTGGCCGAGGTTGAACACGTGTCCCTCCGCGATGCGGCCCCGGGCGAGCACATCGGCTGCCCGTTCCCGCACGACCTCCCAGGGCGCGAGCAGCACCGCGGGGTCGAGGTTGCCCTGCAGGGCCGTGCCCGGCCCGACCCGCAGCGCCGCCTCGTCCAGGCCGACCCGCCAGTCCACCCCGACCACGTCCGCGCCAGCGTCACCCATCAGGCCCAGCAGCTCGCCGGTGCCGACACCGAAGTGGATCCGCGGCACCCCAGCCTCCGCCAGCGCCTCGAAGACCCGGCGGCTGTGCGGGAGCACGGACCCCCGGTAGTCCGCCGGGGCGAGGCCGCCGGCCCAGGAGTCGAACAGCTGCACCGCGCAGGCGCCCGCGGCCACCTGGACACGCAGGAACGAGACAGTGATGTCGGTCAGCCTGCCCAGCAGCGCATGCCACAGCGGCGGGTCCGAGTACATCAGCGCCTTGGTCCGTTCGTGGTTCTTGGACGGGCCGCCTTCGACCAGGTAGGCCGCGAGCGTGAACGGGCCGCCAGCGAAACCGATCAGCGGCGTCGCACCCAGTTCGGCCGTCAGGGCGGTCACTGCCTCGCTCACATAGGGGACATCCCCCGGCTCCAGGTCACGCAGGGCGGCCAGGTCCGCCTCGCCGCGGAACGGTGTGCCGGCCACCGGGCCCACGCCGGGCTTGATGTCGATGTCGACGCCCACCGCCCGCAGCGGCACCACGATGTCGCTGAACAGGACCGCCGCGTCCACCGCGAACCGCCGCAGCGGCTGGAGCGTGATCTCGGTGATGACATCGGGTGTGGTGCACGCGGCCATCATCGACATGCCCTTGCGGGCCTCCCGGTACTCCGGCAGCGACCGGCCTGCCTGGCGCATGTACCACACGGGCGTGCGGGGCACCGGCTGACCGCGGCAGGCGCGCAGGAAGGGCGATCCGTCTGTGGGGGCACTCACGCAGGTGATCGTCTCACATGACACGCCGCGCAGGTTCCCATCCGTTGTCGGCGCCCCGTGCCACCATCGGGAGCATCGATTGAGGAGGCCGCTATATGGACCAGATGGTGCGGCAGTGCCCGGACTGCGGTGACGAGCGGCTGTTTGCCCGTGTCCACGACGTGGCTGAGGGCTGCCCGGACTCACCCGGCGGAACCTGCCCGGAGTGGTGCTGCACGGACTGTGGCGCGGCCCTGCTGATCGGCTTCCCGCCGCCGCTGGACGGCATCGTGCCGTCCCTGGAAGAGCTGGCACTGGCCGAGCTGGCAGACGAATTGGCAGGCCTGGTCGGCAAGGTCGCGTGAGGACCGGGCCGGATTCCACATACGCTCAGACCATGAGGCGCAGCGGCACCCTCTCGGGTCATGGGGCGGATGCCGTCTTCGAGGCCGCTGTCGAGGAGCTGCGCTGCGGCCAGGAGCAGGTGCGGGCGGCCCGGCCGGAGCTGCGGTTCGAGGACATGCCGGCGCCTCGCACGCTCGCCCCGTTCGCGACCGCGCTTGCCGTCAGTGTCCAGACCGATGAGACCGAGGTGGCCTCCGGCAGGTTCGTGCTGCTGTATGACCCGGCTGGCCAGCCCGGGTGGGCCGGGCCGCTGCGGGTGATCGTCTACATCCGCGCGGACATGGAGCCCGAGATCGTGGCGGACCCGATGGTCGGCCAGGTCGCCTGGTCATGGCTGACGGAGGCGCTGGAGACCGGGACCGCGGGCTACGCCGAGCCCAGCGGCACGGTCACGCGCGTGATCACAGAAGGTTTCGGCGCCAAACGCGAGGAACCGCCCGCCCAGGGTTTCGAGCTGCGGGCTTCCTGGTCACCGGTGCTGGTCCCGCCCGCTGGCACGCCGCAGGGAGCAGCGGATGCCCCGGCGGAGCAGTCGCCACTCGGGATGGCCGCGCACCTCGCGGCCTGGTGCGCCACGCTGTGCGCCGCTGCTGGACTGCCTCCCCTGGTGGCGGGGGTGACCGCGCTCCGTCCAGCCAGCCGACGGCGGGACTCATGACACAGCTGAACCCACCGAGTCCGCCCCCAGCAGCGAGCCAAGACCAAGCGCGGCCGCTGCTGGAGCCTCGTGAGGGGGTTCCACCGCTGGTGGCCTCGGCCGAGGCCCTGGCCCGGGCGTGTGCTGCCCTGGCTGGCGGCGAGGGGCCGGTGGCCGTGGACGCCGAGCGTGCTTCGGGGTTCCGCTACGGGCAGCGCGCATTCCTGGTCCAGTTGCGGCGCAATGGCGCCGGGACGGTGCTCATCGACCCTCTGGAGTGCCCTGACCTGTCGTGCGTGGCCACCGCGCTCGGCGGCTGCGAGGCGGTCCTGCACGCCGCGTCACAAGACCTGCCCTGCCTGGCCGAACTCGGGTACCGGCCCGGCTCGCTGTTTGACACCGAGCTGGCCGGGCGGCTGCTCGGCTTCCCGCGGGTGGGCCTCGGCCCGCTGGTGGAGAACGTGCTGGGCTGGACTCTGGAGAAGGGCTACGCCGCCGCGGACTGGTCGGCCCGGCCGCTGGGCCCCGACCTGCTGCGCTACGCCGCTCTCGACGTGGAGTTGCTCGTCGACCTGCGCGACGCCCTGGCGGTCATGCTGGTGGAGCAGGGCAAGGCCGACTGGGCGCGCCAGGAGTTCGCCGCGGTGCTCGCCGCTGGCCCTGCGCCCCCGCGGCCGGACCCCTGGCGGCGGACATCCGGCATCCACCGCGTCCACAGCAGGCGCGGGCTCGCGGTCGTGCGCGAGCTGTGGCTGGAACGGGACTCGATCGCGCGCAGGCGGGACCTGTCTCCCGGCCGGGTGCTGCCGGACTCGGCCATAGTGGAGGCCGCCCGGGTACAGCCCACCACGGTGACCGACCTCGTTGATGTGCCGGGGTTCAAGGGCCCGGTCGCGCGCAAGCACATGTCCGCGTGGCTGCAGGCTGTCGAGCGCGCCCGCGCGCAGTCTGACCGGAACCTGCCGGGCACCGCGATCCCCCCGCCGGACGGGCCACCGCCCACGCACCGCTGGCAGGACCGTGACCCGGTGGCGGCCAGGCGGCTGGCTGCGGTGCGGACCGTGGTCGCGGCCCTCGCTGACGAGCACGGCCTGCCAGCCGAGAACCTGCTGCAACCCGACGTGGTGCGCAGGCTCGCGTGGCGGCCCCCGGACGGGGCCGGCCCGGCGGAGGTCGCGGCGGGCCTGTCCGCGCACGGGGCCAGGGCGTGGCAGGTGTCGCTGGCCGCACTGCCGATCAGCAAGGCCCTGGCGCGGCTGGCCGAGAAGGACGAGGACGAAGACAGCCCCGCGCTCTAGGAGCCTGCGCCCTGCGCCGCGTATGCGCTGTCTACGTCGTGCTGTTCGGCGCAGACGAGCTGGCCCGCGCTCACGTGCAGCACCCAGAACGACCCTTTGCGCAGCGGCGGGCCGGCCGGCACCGGGGCGCCGAGCCGCTCGCAGGCCACCTCGAGCATGCACGTGAGGTTCTCCCGGTGGGCGCAGATGACCACCGGCCGCGTGCCCGTGACGGCCTCGATGACCCGTAGCCTCCCCCGCTCCGCCGCCTCGCTGCCGTCGACCTCGAAACCCTGCTCTCCCTCGGCCACCGCGCCAACCAACTCGGCGTACGGGGAGACCGTCTCCAGGCAGCGCCGCGCGGTGGAGCTCACCACCCGCGCAGGCGGGAAGCAGGCCAGCACGTCGGCCAGGGCGCCAGCCTGCGCACGGCCCTGGCCGGACAGGGGCCGGGCGAGGTCGTCCCGGTGGCCGCTGGCGTGCCACTGCTGCTTGCTGACCGCATTGGCATGGCGGAGGAGGATGACCGGGATGGACTCCCGCGGCCCCGCCGCGAACCCGTCGAGCACCCCCACGTCGCGCGCATAGCTGAGCCGGTCCCGGGCGGCCGCCAGGCCGAGCCACGCGACCTGGTCCACTTCGCAGGGAGTGAAGGGCTGGCTATGGTCGTGGCCTCCAGGGTGCTCGGGGCGGGCTACCCAGTAGTCGACCAGTTTGGGATGGCCGTCGCTGGTTTCGTAGGACGTGGAGGCGAGGCAGCGGCCGAGACGGACCGTCACCCCGGTCTCTTCGGCGACCTCGCGCGTGGCGGTGACGAGGATGTGCTCCCCAGGGGCCTGCTTGCCCTTGGGGAAGCTCCAGTCGTCGTAGCGGGGGCGGTGGACCAGGGCCACCTGGACGCCGTCCGTGCCTGCGCCGGCGGTCCCGCCGGCAGCGGGGCGCCACAGCACCGCGCCCGCGGCATGGACCAGCCCACGCTCGGCGTCAGTCATCAGGCGCCCGGCCCCGCAGCCTCTTGACCAGGTGGTCCTGCAGGTCCAGCAGTGGCCTGCCGTCAGCGTCGCAGTGGTGCCGCGTCCATGACCCGTCCGGCCCGAGCCACCAGGACGCCGTGCCCTCGTCCATGGCCAGGGCCAGCAGGCTGCGCAGTTCAGCCACGTGGGGCGGCTCGCTGACCTTGACGAGTGCTTCCACCCGGCGGTCCAGGTTGCGGTGCATGAGGTCGGCGGAGCCGACCCACACCTCCCGGCCCTGGCCGCCCTCGGCGCCGAACGCGTAGATGCGGGAGTGCTCCAGGAACCGGCCGAGGATGCTGCGGACCCGGATCCGCTCGGACATGCCGGACACGCCAGGCCGCAGCGCGCAGATCCCCCGCACCCAGATGTCGACCGGCACCCCCGCGGCCGAGGCGCGGTAGAGCGCGTCGAGCACCTCCTCGTCGATCACGGCGTTGCACTTGAACTGGATCGCGGCTGGCTCACCGCGGGCCGCCAGTTCCGCCTGCCGCTCGATCCGCTCAACCAGGCCGTGGCGCAGTGCCTCGGGGGCGACCAGCAGGCGCCGGTAGGAGCGTTTGCGGCTGTAGGCGGTGAGGCGGTTGAACAGGTCGGTGACGTCCTCCCCCACCGTGGGGTCGGAGGTGAACAGGCCGAAGTCCTCATAACCCCGCGCGGTGGTGGGGTTGTAGTTGCCGGTGCCGATGTGGCAGTAACGGCGCAGTGAGCCGTCCGGTTCTTCCCGCACGACCAGCGCCAGCTTGCAGTGGGTCTTCAGGCGCAGGTCCCCGTACACCACGTGGCAGCCGGCTTCCTCCAGCTTGCGTGCCCAGATGATGTTGGCGCGCTCGTCGAACCGGGCTTTGAGCTCGACCACCACCACGACCT
>DASYYE010000549.1:0-3892 GCA_035946955.1 Streptosporangiaceae bacterium
CAGGGACCACTCAGACCCGACGAGTATCAAGCGTTGGCGACCACCACGATGATCGATGTGAGCTGGCGGACAAAAGATTCTCCTCGCCGGTACATTCATCGCTGATGTCAGCCCGTAGCTCTAGGCGAGCCCACGGTGGGGGCGGGCGACTGACGGGTTATCGGTGAAGTCCACGCCGCGAGTTCGAGCCTTCCAGCAGGCACCTCCGCTGCCCAGCCTGCCGCTCGCGCGACCTGCGCTCCTGCAGCACTAAACCGCGCCCGTCCTCCGCGTACTCTCCGCGCTCGGTGAGCACTGGCTCTCCTGGTGCGCTGTCCCATACGAGCACGAGCACCCGAACGTGATCGGAGGCAACCCAGAGCGTGACGGGGGTGGCCTCGCCCCACGCTCGCGATTGCGTTCGTGGTCAGCTCGCTCACACAAAGCTCGGCGTCCTCGGTCAGGCGTGACATGCCCCACTCAGCCAGGACAAGGCGGGTGTGCAGGCGGGCGCAGGAGGGGGCGGTAGGCAGGCTGCCGAGCAACCAGGTGAGACCGCATTGGCCAGTCACACGCCAGGTTGGCGGGGTCCAGGGCCAGCGTGCCGCGCGTGCTCTCTGGTGTTGTCCCGCTGACAGTGCCAGTCCCGGCGCTCATGGACACCTACGCCCCCAGCACAGCCACGTTGCCCGCCTCGGTGTTCACCACTCCAGCAGGGCAGTGTCCGTCGGCGGGCTCGTCAGCGTGGGGGACGACGGCGCTGTCGTGGGAGTCCATGGCGGGAGAGTAGAGCCGCCTGGGGTGGCTGGGGGTGGCCAGGCGGGTAGCCAGCGTCACCGCACTGCTACACCCGGTGCCCAGTTCTCGATCTCCGCGAGGAGCATCCGCAGCGTGAGGGAGTGTTCTCCGGTGGCAGCTTGCCCGGTGCGGCGCGGGCGCAGGCCGCACCCCCAGCGGGGTCGCCAGCGCGGGCCAGCATAAGGCCCTGGTGCATGTCGAGGTGGGTGCTGAAACGCGGCAGTGAAGCGGGCAAGGCGGCGGTGGCGGCGTCGTGGGACTGGCCGGCGAGCTTCTCATCGCCGAGCCTGGCCGCCAGCAGTGAGACGAACATGTTCATGCGCCACCAGGGCACTGCGTAGTCGCTTTCCTCACCGTCAGGTGACCCGGCTAGATCGAACACCCGCCGTCCCTGCGTCAGCAGGTAATGTACGTCGGTCCATGCGCTCTGCTTCCTCAAGCATGGTGAGCGGCACCTGCAACGCAGCCGCCAGGTGCCGCAGCCAAAACGGTCCCGGGCAGCGCCTGCCGTTCTCCCACCGTGAGACATCTTCCCCGGTCACGGTGGGGTGCCCGGAGACCTCGCACAGTCTTGCTGCCAGCCTGCTCTGGGACCATCCCACTCCGAGCGTAGGTCGCGTATCAGCAACCCCAGCGACAGGGAGCCATCCGGCCCCGGTTGGCTACCCCCTTGGCTACTAGCCGGTACCTCGTGCTGGCCAGCGCTGCGGTCATCCATCAAGCAGCCTCCTGGCCCACGCCGACACCGGCCAGCCCCAGGATAAGCGCAGCCCGCCCACCGCAGTCCTTCCAAGAAAGGTGGTGTGGTGCCTACACGGGGTAGTGCGGTCGCTGGGTCGCTGCTTGCCGTTAGCGTGGTTGTGGTGTGGGCGGGGGTGGGTGGTCATAGCTGGGTGGTCCACTCGATAGTCAGTTGTCGCGCCTGGTCAGGGGGGTCCAGGTTTTCGGACTTGTCCCATCTCCCTATACGCTGCGCCACTGCCCGCTTCGCCATAGCTCGCTCCACCTCCCCTGCGCCTCGGCGCGGCTGCTCATAGGTATGGTCGCCGGTGCTACGGCCAAACCCGATATAGGCGACTCTCACCTGAATAGTGATACGAAATGGATCGATATCGTCGTATTCAGGTCTGCACCTGGTCGCACCGGATGATTGCGAAGCTGCGGACTAGTCCCCTGACGTTCCGCTAAGTTGATGAACTCTCTGTCAGGCGGCCAGGAAGAAGACTGTGAATGCCCAGACGACCCCGCTGCGCCTGCCGCACAAGTGAGATCCGTCTCATAGCCGTCATCACAGCCCTTGCCGGGATGCTCGCCGGCTGTTCGGGGGGTTCAGCGGCCCGCGTAAGCGAGCCAGCAAGCAGGACGGCCGGCATGAGCAAGCCTGCTGGCAGCGCCGCTTTGCCGGCCACGTCGTCCGCGGCGGCCACTACGCCAGCAGTTGCCCGCCCACTGCCCGGGGACCGCCCGCATGAGCTGACCTGGATTCTGACCCGGTATGCCCTGGGCCAGCTGGTTGCGGATCCTGCGGTACGGGCCGGTCTCAGCCGGTCACACGTCTACCAGCTGCTCCAGCCAGGCGAGAAACCCCTTGCCTGGGCCACCTCGACCCCGGTGGTGGACCTCACAGCGACCAGCGAACTGACGCAGGCCGTCAGCAGGCAGCAGCTCCCCTCCGGTGCCGGCGCGGTGCTTTATGACCCGGAAGCCTGGCCCTTCACTCCCGCCTATGAGCAACGCAATCCCGTCGCCGCGGCCGACCGGGCCAAAGCTGTCGCCCAGAGTCATGGCCTGCTGCTGATTGCCGCACCTGCGCTGGACCTGGTCACGGTGCACAAGGGCGGACGTGGGCCGGATTGGCAACGGTTCCTGCACCTGCACCTTATTGGGGCCATGGCCAGCAACGTCAACGTGATCGAACTGCAGGCACAGAGCCTGGAGCGCGATGCGGGCGTTTACACGCAGTTCGTGCGTCAGGCCGTGGCCCAGGCACGCGCGGTCGACCCGCAGGTGCAGGTCTTTGCCGGGCTGTCTACCAACCCTTCGGGTGCTCCGGTTACCAGCGGTCAGCTGGTAGACGCGATCAAAGCCACGGAGCGGATGGTCAATGGGTACTGGCTCAACATCCCCGGCAGGGGGCCGCGGTGCCCCACCTGCAACACTCCACGGCCAGACATTGGCAGAGCAGCCTTGCAGGCAGTCCTTTAGGCCACGCAGGGACCGGCGCTATCCGCCCAGTGCGAGGGCGAAGATGTGCATGCCGGTCACTGATGGCCCGACCGAGTAGCCCACGTCGGGCAGTGTCACGGAGACCACCGTCCTGGTGGCGTCAACCGGGACCTGCGTTGCGAACACCTGCACGGTGAGCTGCTGCGACGTCCCGCTGCCGGAGTTCCGGTAGGGCATCGTGGCGATCATGGTGTCGCCGGTCACCGCGGCGCCAGCCCAGTCGCCGAACGTCACGGTCTCGCGCGACGTGCTGCCGTCGCTGTAATGGATCAGCACGGTCCCCTGTGAGGTCCCGCTGGTCGCCGAACCGAGCAGGCCCAGTGTGCTCTGCCCAGCAGAGCCATCCAGCAGGACGGTCTGTGCGTCGGCGAGGATGTTATCCGGTGAGCAGGCTGCCGTGTCCGGCCAGGTGTAGGCCAGCCCGCCGGTGCTGACCGTGCCGCCCGGGCTCAGGCCGGCCGCCGCCAGCGCCTGCTGCGAGTACGTGAACCCGTCGCCGTCCATGTTGCCGCAGCTCTGGTCGTTGTCTGGGGTGGTCCCGGTGTTGTCGTAATAGTCGGCCGGGTTCGTGGTCGGCGTGACCTCGAGCGTCATGGTCCTCGAGACGGCACCTGCGGCGTCTATCACGTTCACCGTGGCTGTGGTGCCCGTACTCACGTGCCATACGCCGTTTGTCCCGCTCGGCTCCGGCACGGTGAACGTAATGGCCTGGTCGCTCCAGGAGCCGACCTGGAAGGTGGCCAGGTTGCCAGGCGCCCCCCAGTAGGTACCGACGTTCGAGAACTGTATGTAGCCCGCCCCTTGGGTGGCGCCGAACCCGCTTCCCCGGATGGTCACGGTCTGTCCTGCTGCGGCCGGGTTGGGGGAGACCGACTGAATCTCGGGCCCA
>DASYYE010000550.1:0-35365 GCA_035946955.1 Streptosporangiaceae bacterium
GACGCTGGACGTGTCGATGGTCTCCGCCGCCTGCCCCCACTGCAAGATCATCGTGGTGGAGGCCTCGTCCCCCCAGCTCAACAGCCTCGCTACCGCAGAGGACACCGCTGTCAAGCTGGGCGCCGCAGTGGTCTCCAACAGTTACGGGGCACCTGAGGGGGCCTTCACCCAGATGGAGGCCAAGTACTACGACCACCCCGGACACACCATCGTCGCCTCCTCCGGCGACAGCGGCTACACCACCGCGCAGTTCCCCGCCAACCTGGCCAGCGTGACAGCCGTGGGCGGGACCCAGCTCACCCCGGCCACCAACGCACGTGGCTGGGACGAGACCGTGTGGTTCACCCCCAGCACCAGCTTCTCGGGCGGCGCGTCCGGCAGTGGCTGTTCCGCCTGGGTCGCCAAGCCCTCCTGGCAGCACGACCCCGCCTGCTCCGAGGGCAGGACAGTGGCTGACGTCTCCGCGGTCGCGTGGAACGTCGCGGTCTACGACAGTTCGCTCCCATACGGCCCCTGGGTTGTCGCCGGCGGCACCAGCGTGGCGTCACCGCTGATCGCGGGCACCTACGCCTTGGCCGGCAACGCCACCACCGTGGCACCCGGCAACGAGTACGCCCACGCCTCGTCGCTGTTCGACGTGACCACCGGCAACAACGACTGGATCAACAACAGTCACGGCGCCGTCTGCGCCCACGACTACCTGTGCGTCGCCAAGAAAGGCTATGACGCCCCCACCGGCCTCGGCACTCCCGACGGCACCAGCGCGTTCTAGCTGGTTCCTCCACCCAGGACTGCGCCCGGCCCAGGAGACCCCTGGCGCCGGGCGCAGACATGTCCGCTCCCGGTCCCGCGAGGCATGACACTGCTTGAGGCCCGGCCTGGCTGTCCGGCAGCTCCCCGGCGTTTGGGTGTAATCGCGGCGGCCCGCCCGACATAGACCATGTCATCAAGTGATCGGAGGCAACCGTGCAGGATCGCGACGACTGTGAGCGCGACCGGTTCAGGGCACTGTATGACCAGCACTACGCGGCCGTGCTCCGTTATGCGGCCCGCCGGGTAGGAGCGGAGACTGGGCGGGACATCACCGCCGAGACCTTCCTGACGGCGTGGCGGCGGCTCGACAGCGTCCCCCGTGACAACTCGCTGCCCTGGCTGTACGCGACGGCACGCAAGTGCCTCGCCAACGAACTACGGCGCCAGGGGCGCCGGGAACAGCTGGATGCCCGGATCCGCACCGAGGCCGGGTCCGGCCTGGGCATGGCGCACCCAGCGGTCGCTGACGTAGTGGCTGGCCGGCTGGCCGTACTCGCTGCCCTGGCCACCCTGGGCCCGAACGACCAGGAAGCATTGCGGCTGACCGAGTGGGAACAGCTCGACTATGCCATGGCGGCTCAGGCAATGGGCTGTTCCGCGGGGACGTTCCGGGTCCGGTTGCACCGTGCCCGGCGCCGGTTCGCCCGGGCACTCAGCCGGCAAGCCGCCCCACCAGACGGCAGCCTTGCCCGCACCACCAGCACACCCCCCTCGTTCATGGCAGAAACGGAGGCACGCCCATGAACACCCGTGTTCGCTCCACCACACGGCTGCGGGACGCCAACCCGGTGGCACCGGAGGCGTTCCGCGACGCGGCCAGCGATGGCCTCGGCCGCGCCACGCTCAAGACAATCCTCGCCAGCCCGGCAGGACCTGCCGTCCAACACGGCATGCGGACCGGTCCCCGCGACGCCCTGGCCCACTCCGCCCTCCGCGCCCGTCGGCGGCTGGTGTCCAGGCTCCGGTGGCGGTTGGCCGTGCCAGCCGTCGCCGTGGTAGCGGCGGCGGCCGTGGGTGCGGCCGTGGCCATCAATGGCACCAGTGCCCGGCCCGGGACAGGGCCCATGCCCGGGGCTTTGGCCGGGGGATCGTACCGGCTGACTGCCTTCCTGACCGTCCATCCGGCGGCCCACCCCGGCGATGTCGCGGCGGTCCTGCGCCAACTGGCCGACACTGTGGCGCGCCAGCCGACGCCGGCGCTTGGGCCGGTAGAGTACTCATCCCGCCTGGAGTGGCAGGACGTCAGCAGCCACAACATTCCCCGTAACCTGAACTTCCACTTCCGCCAGCACTGGCGTGTGGAACTCTGGTACGGGGCAAGCGGCAAGTATGCGGGCCGGACCACGGTATACCCGGGGGGAGCTGTCCATGACACCACCATCCTGCCCGGCAAGGGGTGGTCCGCGCGGTCCTGGGCCATGGTCAACCCCGCCGCCCTGCCTTCTGACCAGACAGCCCTGCGCCAGGCGCTGCTGCGCCTGACTCCCGACCCCGGGTACCTGAGCCCGCAGGTCGTCCTCTACAGCAATGCCCTCATGCTCATGAGCACCGGACCCCTGCGACCTGCCGTGCGTGCCAGCATGTTGCGGCTGATGGCGGAGGTCGCCGTCAAGCCTGGGCAAGGCTACCGGTGGGTGGACATCGGCAGGGCCACCGACTGGGCGGGCCGCACCGGAGTGGCCATCGGGGTGGAGCAGCCCAATTATGCTGGCCCGCACATCTGGGGGGTGCAGACCATCATCCTCGACCCCAACACGGGAGCGTTGCTGGACGTGGGAAGCGCTGGATGCACGATCAAGGCGGGCGCGATACCCAGGACACGAGGTGACTGCGTCCCATACGGCTACACCGAGTACACGGCACCCAAAGCGGTCCCGGCCTATCCCAACTTCCCCGTGACCGGCCAGGCCATCTGGGCTGACGTCGGCTGGTGAGCCGCCCGGCGCTGCGGGCTGGGTGGGCCGGCCGCACCGGCCCGCCCAGCCCGCAGGGTTCAGTCGGCCAGTTCCGCGTCCAGCGTGATGTCCACTCCGGTCAAGGCCTTGCTGACCGGGCAGCTCGCCTTGGCTTCCTGAGCGACCTTGTCGAAACCGGCCGCGTCCAGGCCGTCAACGGCCCCGCGGAGCGTGAGCGTGATACCGGTCAGCCGGAAGCCGCCAGCCGGGTCGGGGCCGAGGGACACCGCGGCGTCCACGTCCAGCGTGCGGACCGTGCCGCCAGCCCGGCCGATGAGCGCGGACAGTTGCATCGCATAGCAGGCGGAGTGCGCGGCTGCGATCAGCTCTTCGGGGCTGGTGACGCCGCCAGCTTCGTCAGCGGCCCGCCGGGGGAATGACACCTCGTAGGTTCCGACGTGGGAGCTGGTCAGTTCCACGGTCCCTGACCCCTGCTCCAGGCTGCCGGCCCAGGCAGTGTGTGCGGTACGGGTAGGCATTGGGATTCCTCTCTGTCGACAGGAAGATCCAACCAGAGGCCCGGAGGGGGCGCGAACCAGTTCGCGCTCCCGGGATGCGACGATGGTCCGGTGAGCGAGTCCCCGCAGGTCACCGACAACCAGGCCGACTCCCGCTTCGAGTTCAACGCCGACGGCCACCGTGCCGAACTGCTGTACCGGCGCCACGGGAACCGCCTGGTCCTGGTCCACACCGGGGTGCCCGAGGCACTGGAGGGTCAAGGCATCGGCGGCCAGCTCGTGGCCGCGGCGGTCGACCAGGCAGCGAGGGAGGGCTTGACCCTGGTGCCGCTGTGCCCGTTCGCACGCGTCTGGCTGCAGCGTCACCCAGACGAGGCGAGCCGCGTGGCCATCGACTGGGAGTAGCCGGCCGGCACCAGGAACTCAGTTGCAACCGGACGGGCGGTAGGTTCGTTTTCATCCGTGATGGCGGTATATCCGGCCTTTCATCCTGGTCACGACCTGCCCCCAAGGAGCATCGTTGAACTTCCCCACTGGCCGTGCCCGCCGGGCAGGGAAACGGTTCGCCCTGGTGGCGGTGCTGGCTGGTCTCGGTTCCGCCGGTATCGGTGCCACGGGCTCCTGGGCACCTGACGCGCAAGCCGCCACGGTGCTGCCCGCAACCGGGCGGGCTGGTGCGGCGGCCTGGTCGGTGCAGCCGACCCCGCGGATCCCCGCCCCGGCAGGTGGGCTCAGCCGTGTGTCGTGCAGTTCCGCAACGTTCTGTGTCGCGGTCGGGGACCCTCCGCTCACCCGGCCACTCGCCGCATCCTGGAACGGCACGGCCTGGCGGCGGATGCCGATCCCCGCGGCCACGCAGGAACTGGCCGGGGTCTCCTGCACCTCACCGTCCTTCTGTGTGGCGGCCGGCCTCGGTCACCCGGTCAATGCGACCCCGACCCCGCTGATCCTGGCCTGGAACGGCAGCCGGTGGGCGGTGCAGCCGTCGCTGTCCATCCCCTCCACCCAGCTCACTGCCGTGTCGTGTGCATCCCCCACGGCATGCCTGGCGGTCGGGGACACCACCAATGTGATCGTGTCCGTCGACCACCCGCTGGCCGAGGTGTGGAACGGGCAGCGATGGTCGCGCGTCACGGTCCCCGGTGGGTCCCAGCTCAACGGCAGTTTCGGTGACGTGTCATGCAGCGCCGCCACTGCGTGCACCGCCGCCGGCGGCTACCACAAGGGCGGCAGGTTCAACCCGCTGATCGAGCGCTGGAACGGCACCGGCCTGTCTGCGCAGACAGCTAGCCAGCCGGGCACGGTCGCGGGTATCTCATGCCCGCAAGACAACGGTTGCGTCGCCGTCGGTCACGTGGGCTCCTCGGCGGTCGCGCAGGTCTGGGACGGGACCACATGGACGGCCATGACATTGCCCAAACTGGTCGGGGGCCTGGACGGAGTGTCGTGCACCGCCGTCACTGCGTGCACTGCGGTCGGCAGCACCGTCGCCAGCAACGGCAACGCGCTCCTCCTGGCTGAGGCACTGACCGGCACCACCTGGAAAGTCCAGTTCACCCCGCAGCCGAGCCGGTCCATCAGCTCCTCGTTCTCCGGCGTCTCCTGCGTCTCGGCGCCGGAGTGCATGGCCGTCGGCGGGTACGAGAACCAGGGCCAGCAGGTGCTGTCGCTGGATGAGGAGTGGGATGGCACCAGGTGGACGGCGCAGTCTGTGCCCAACCTCCAGGGCCCCCCGCAGGGTTCGTTCAGCGGTGTCTCGTGTGCCGGGCCGTCCGTGTGCACCGCGCTCGGCAGCTACCAGACGAGCGGATCCGTCAACGTTCCGCTCACCGAGGCCTGGGACGGGACCAGGTGGGCCATCCACCGGTCGCCGCCGCCCGCCGCGTTCCCCATCAACCCGGCGGGCATCTCCTGCCCGGCCACGACCTCGTGTGTGGCGGTCGGCGCTCAGCAGACCCTCCAGGAGCGCACGCTCCCGTGGGCCGCGGTCTGGGACGGGAGCCACTGGCCGGCCGCACAGCTCCCCCCACCGCCGGGCAACCCCGTTGTGGCCGAGCTGACCAGCGTCTCCTGCGGGTCCGCCACATTATGCGTCGCTGTCGGACTCGACCAGGGCAATGGCCAGGACGGGCTCGCCTATGCGTGGGACGGCACGAAGTGGACGCTGATACCCCCGCCATCGAGCACGACCAACCTGGAGGGGGTGTCCTGCTCTGCCGCGGCATCGTGTGTCGCGGTCGGCGGGATCTCCAGCTCCTGGGCCGCCCTGTCCTGGGACGGCCATGCGTGGAAAGCGCAGCCGACCTCCGGGTCTCCCAGTATCGTCGCGGTCTCCTGCACCGGCCCGGCGGCATGTACGGCCGTGGGGACGCAAGGCGGCTCACAGCCGCTGGCTGTCGAGCGGTGGGACGGCTCCACCTGGACCGCCCAGCAGGCCGCGCCCCCACCGCCCGCACAGGCCGGGTTCCAGGACGTGTCGTGTGCCACGGCCACGGCCTGTACCGCGGTCGGCTTCTCCGCGTCGGCCTCGAACAAGCTGAGCCCCATCATCCAGTCCTGGGACGGCAGCACCTGGGTGAGCGAGCAGGCGCCCGCCACCGGGTCCAGTGTGCTCTACGCGGTCTCCTGCACCGCCCCCGACGTATGCACGGCGGTCGGTGAACAGAAATACGGCACCCCGAAGCTGGCCCCGCTGGCCGAGCATTCCGGGTGACCATCCGCTCCCGCTGGCGTCGGCCCCTCCCCCCTTCCGGCGCCAGCGGGGGTTCTCAAGACATCCCGCAGGCGAGCGGAACTAGCCGGGCAGGTCTCCGGGGAGCAGCCGGAACTGCTGCAAGCGCAGGCCGTGGTACTTCTCGGTCTCGCCCACCCAGTCCATGCCGATCCGGCGCACCGTCGCGACCGCACGGGTGTTGGCAGGCCGCACAAGCGCGATGACCTGCTCGATCCCCTGCTCGAAAGCCCACCGCGCCAGTGCCGTCCCGGCCTCGCTGGCATAGCCATTCCCCCAGGCGTCCGGCCTGAGCTGCCAGCCGATCTCGAACTCGTCGTCCGGAGGCAGCGGCAGCAGCGTCGCCCCGCCTACCAGGCGGCCGCCGTCACGGAGTTCGACCGCCCAGCGGCCAGCCGGGGTGAGCATCCGCGCGTCCTCGGCTATCCACTGCTGCAGGACCACCCGCATGGCCGCGGTGTCACGCACCCTGTCCATTGCCGGGGACAGCCACCGCGCCACGTCGTCTTCGCCATAAGCACCCAAGGCTGCCTCGGTGTCATCGAGGTGCCACGGGCGGAGCACCAACCGTTCGGTGACTAGTCTCTGCGCCATTCACTCACCATAACCGGCTGACAATTAGCCACGCTTGCTGGTCATGGCGGGTCTCGTCGGCCGGTTACGGTGGGCGGGTGAGCGGAGTTGACGGGTTCAGCGGGGTCGTGCTGATCCAGCGCGGTGACAAGAACCTGCTGGCCATCGGCGGCATGGCCGGACCAGGCCCGGACGCCGCCTGCACGGTTGACACGCGGTTCCAGATTGCCTCCGTGTCCAAGCAGTTCACTGCCACGGCCGTGCTGCTGCTCGCCGAGCGTGGTGCCCTGTCCGTCCGTGACCCAGTCAGACGGTGGCTGCCAAGCTGCCCGGCAGCCTGGGACCAGATCACAGTGCACCACCTGCTCACCCACACTGCGGGACTAGTGCACTGGCGCCAGTTGCCTGGCCTCGACCTGACCACACGTATCAGCACCGCTGAACTGCTGGGAGTGTTGCGGGACATGCCGCTGCTGTTCCCGCCCGGCTACCGGCACTTCTACAGCAGCCCCGGGTACGTCCTGCTCGCCAGCATCGTCGAGCAGGCATCGGGGGAGCCGTATGCGGGGTTTCTCGCCAGAGAGGTCTTCGGCCCGCTCGGCATGAGCGCCACCTTCGCCGGCGATCCCCAAGGGCAGCCGGACCTCGCGGCCGGGCACCATGCCGGGTCGCCGGTGCCCTCGTGGGAGCTGGGCACCTCGAACAAAGGCACCGGCGATGTCTGGTCCACGGTCGCCGACATGGCGCGCTGGAACCAGGCAGTGGATTCGGGGCGGATCCTCACCGCCGGGTCACAGCAAGCCATGTTCACATCCCATGTAGAGATCAGTGAGGACCAGGGGCCGTTTCATTCATTCGGTTATGGCTACGGCTGGTTCCTTGGCGCTGCCACCGGCGGGCACCGGGTCGTCTACCATCCCGGCGACAACCCCGGCTTCGTGGCCTTCAACGCCTGGTTCCCCGGACAGGACACGCGCCTGGTCGTGCTCAGCAACGACGAGACCACCGACCTGCCCGCCATCCTCCGCCAAGCCGTTGGCCTCGCCCACCTCAGCTAGCCCGCCCCGGCCAGGCACGGCCATGGCCGGCAGCCAGGCCCGGCCAGCCGCCGTGACTGGCGTTACGGTCGATGTCGGTGAGCACCTGTACAACCCGATCGGGTCAGTGCACGGCGGGATCTTCTGCACACTGCTCGACTCGGCCATGGGCTGTGCGGTCCACACCACCCTGCCGCTCGGCCACGCGTACACGACGCTGGAGTTGAATGTCAGCATGGTCAAGCCGCTGGAGGACTCCAACGACGTCCAGGACGTCTACGCCAACTACTCCGTGTCCGGCGACGTCATGGAGAAGCTCGGCTAGGGGGCGACCGCGATGGACACGCCGAAACCCTTGGCAAGCTGGATCGGCTTGCCCGGTGTGTTGGTGGCCGTGTTGATCGGTGTCACCGAGCGGCCGCAGAGGACGTAGGCTGTGCGCCCGTCCGGGGTGATCACGATGGCCTGGGTGGCCACGCCAACCCCGATCGGCTTTCCAGCCGTGTTGGTGGCGGTGTCGATCGGCGTCGCCCAGTTTCCGCCAAGGGCGTAGGCGGTGCGCCCGTCAGGGGTGACCGCGATCGGCCCGGGATTGGTCCTCTCCAGCCTGATCGGCTCTCCGGCCGTGTTGGTGGCGGTGTCGATCGGTGTGACCGTGGCCCCGGACCAGCCAAAGCTGGCGACGTAGGCTGTGCGCCCGTCCGGAGTGATCGCGATGTAGAGAGGGTCACTGCCGACCGTGATCGGCTTCCCGGCGGTGTTGGTAATGGTGTCGATCGGTGTCACCGTGCCCGTGTTGTTGCGGGAGCCGGTGTTGAGGACGTATGCGGTCCTCCCGTCCGGAGTGACCGCGATGGGACCGGGCTCCGGGCCACCGACCGTGATCGGCTTGCCGGGGGTGTTGGTGGCGGTGCTGATCGGTGTGACCGTGCTGGGGATCTTCAAGTTCGAACTGTCGTTGACGACGTATGCGGTGCGCCCGTCCGGGGTGACCGCGATTTCGACGGGGTTCCTGCCGACCGCTATGGGCTTGCCGGGGGTGTTGGTGGCGGCGCTGATCGGTGTCACCGTTCCGGGGTGGTTCGAGTCCGCGCCGATGCTGGCGACGTACACGGTCTTCCCGTCCGGGGTGACCGCGATGGCATCGGGGTACACGCCCACCTTGATCGGTTTCCCGGCCGTGTTGGTAATGGTGTCGATCGGTGTCACCGTGCCCGTTGACCCGGCCACGCCACGGTTGAGGACGTATGCGGTCTTCCCGTCCGGGGTGAAGACGATCGGCCCGGACCCCGCCCTGATCGGCTTGCCCGCAGTGCCGGTGGCCAGCGAGATCGGCGTCACCCCGGTCTGCTCCGGACCCGTGAGCTGCATCACCGGTACGGGGTGGCGCTCACCCGGGCTGACCCCGCCGATCTCCCAGCCGACGTAGGCGGTGGCCGGCGGTGCCGGGTGCCCGGTCTGCGGCCCGGCAGGTGAGTGAGCGAAGGCCCTGGCGAGCACCGGGATGGCAACCGCCGCCACCGCGACGGCAGCCAGTGCGCTCACCGTCAACAGGCGGGCGGCCTGGCGCCGGGCCGAGCGGCGGATCCGTGGCATGGGGTCCTCCCAGGTGGTCGGTTCGCGGCGCGGATCCTTCAGTGCCTCGCGGATGCGCTCCTCCAACTCGTTCATGTGCTGCTCCCTTGCCGTACCTGGCAGGACACCTCGGCGGGAGCCAGCAGGCCGGCGAGCCGTTTCAGTGCCCGTGCCGACTGGCTCTTCACCGTCCCGGTCGAGGTGCCCATGACCGCCGCGGTCTGCGCCTCGGACAGGTCCTCGAAGTAGCGCAGCACGACCACGGCGCGCTGCCGGGCCGGCAGCACCCGCAACGCGCGCCAGACGGCATCACGGTCGTCGGAGCGCCCGGCGTGGTCTTCCACGAAGCTGTGGTCCACGGGGTCGGCGGTCACCCACTCCCTGCCCGCGTGCCTGCGGTACCACGACGCGTAGCTGTTGACCATGACCTTGCGCACGAAAGCGCGTGGGTCATCGATATGGTGCAGGCGCCACGCGAGCAGGGACCGGCCCAAGGCGGTCTGCACCAGGTCCTCGGCGGCGTGCCGGTCCCCCGTCAGCGCATAGCCCAGGCGAAGCAGGCCGGGGAGGGCACCTGCGACAAACTCCGCGAACTCGTCTTCTCTCGCCATGGCAGCCGGCTCCCTTTGCGGACTACCCTGTAAGACCACTTCTGCGGCGCCCGGGTTGTCAGCCTGCGGAGTAATTTGTACGGCAAGCTGGGCAGTCGGGCACCGCAAGGGGACCGTCGGCGCTTCCCTGTCGTCACCTGTCACTGCCCGGGACTTCCCCCGGGCGTAAAGAAGTGTTCACTTTCGGCGCCTAGGCAAAATCCAGCCTGACGGACATACGATGATCTGCCGACGTGTTACGCGGGCCTGTCGGCAGCGAGGGAGCCAGGGGGTGGGGCGTGTCACTGCCGCATTGCAGGACTGGCCGAACCACCGGGTTGCTCGCGGTAATGTGCACGCACTTGAGTCATTGGAGCGTGGGGTCGGTGGCTCTGCGGTATCGCATGGTGCTAGCTGCGATGGTTGCTGTCCCGGTGGCGCTTGTGGCCGCCTGCACGAGCAGTCCGGGACCGGCCGTCAGTTCCCTGCCAGGATCCTCCCAGTCCGGCGGTAGCATCCCTTCCTCGCCCGCCCCGGGCCATGCGACCATCTCCGAAACCGGCAGTACCCTGCTGTTCCCGCTGATGGGTACCTGGGCGACCGCATACCACCAGCAGTTCCCGAACATCTCCATCACCACCGCGGGCACGGGCTCGGGAAAGGGCAAGGCCGAGGCGTCCGCCGGGAAGGTCGACATCGGCGCCTCCGATGCGTACCTGTCCAGCGGCGAGCTGGTCCAGAACCCAGCGCTGGTCAATGTCCCGCTCGCCATCTCGGCCCAGCAGGTCAACTACAACCTCCGGCTGCCAGCTAATGTCCACCTCAAGCTGGACGGCCAGGTGCTCGCCGCGATGTACCAGGGGAAGATCACCACCTGGAACGACCGGGCGATCGCCGCCCTCAACCCCGGTGTCGCCCTGCCCGCCACCAGGGTCGTGCCACTGCACCGCTCGGACAGCTCAGGTGACACCTTCCTGTTCACCAGTTACCTGTCCACCCACGACCCCGCCTGGAACACCGCGATCGGCTACGGCACCACCGTGGCCTGGCCAAACGTTTCGGGGGCCCTCGCCGAAAAAGGCAACAAGGGCATGGTGGCCGGATGCCAGGCCACCCCCGGCTGTGTCGCCTACGCCGGAATCAGCTACCTGTCCACGGCACTGGCCGACGGCCTCGGCGAGGCGCAGCTTGCCAACACCTTCGGCCAGTACGTGCTGCCCACCGCCGCGACCATCCAGGCCGCGGTCCAGAGCTTTGTGTCCGCCACACCCCCCAACGAGACGATCTCCATGGTTGACGGCCCGGCGTCCGGCGGTTACCCGATCGTGAACTACGAGTACGCGATCGTCAGCACGAGGCAGCGCAGCGCGGCCACCGCACGTGACATCAAAGCGTTCCTGCACTGGGCCATTACCACCGGGAACGGCGCAGGGTTCCTCGGGCAGGTGCGGTTCGAGCCGTTGCCGAAATCGGTGGTGTCACTGTCCGGCGCACAGATCACCAGGATCGGCTAACCATGGTCGCCACCCGCACCCGGCCCGCTTCACCCACGACGACGCCCGCCCGGCTGCGTGCCCTCATGGTCGGCCTGCTGCTGGTGTCGCTGGCCTGGGGTGCGCTGACCACCTGGACGGTCCTGCAGCACTCCTCGGCCGCCAGCAACGTGGTCACCACCAGTGAGCCGCTCAGCCTGAGTGCGCAGCGCATGTACCAGTCCCTGTCCGACGCGGACGTCACGGCCACGACCGCGTTCCTGGCAGGCCCCAATGTGCCGCTCGCAGCCCGCCAGCGTTACGCCGCCGACATCGCCCAGGCCGCGGCCGACCTGGCTGGCCTGATGGATGCCGGGTCGGCCAGCCCGCAACTGCGCGTCAGCCTGGCAGCGGTGTCGACCGGGCTGCCTGTCTACACGCAGGACGTCGCGCAGGCCCAGACCGAGTACTCACTGGGCTACCTGCTGACTGGCGGCTCCTTCATGCAGGTGGCCTCGGAGGAGATGCACCTCACGCTGCTCCCGGCCGCGCGGGCCATCTATGCCCAGGAGAACGCCTCGCTCACCGCGGCCAGCGCGCAGGCGTCCGGGCTGCCATTGGTTGCCGTGGTCATCCTCGCCGCGGTCGGCATCGGCGTCCTCCTGTACCGGGTGCAGAAGTGGCTGACGCAGCGCACCCACCGAGTGGTCAACTACGGGCTGATGGTCGCCTCGGTGCTGCTGGCCGCCGCCACCCTGTGGCTGGCTGTCGCCTACGTGGTCGCGCGGGCAGACCTGGAGCACGGTGTCGGGAACGGTTCCACACCCGCGGAGACGCTCGCCCAGGCTGCCATCGACACCCAGCAGGTGCGTGGTGACGAACTCCTCAACCTGATCTCACGCAGTGGCGACACCACGTTTGTCGCGGACTCCCACGCCGTCGCCGCCAAGCTCGGCCCCGGTTCCGGCACGCTGCTCACGGACGCGGTCAGCTCATCACCCCCGGGCGCGGGCGAGCGGTGGGCCACTGCTGCGGCACATGACGCCCAGGCGTGGTACCTGGTGGACTCCCAGGCGTACCGGCTCGACTCGGCGGCCCGCTACGCCGCAGAGACCCGGTTGGTGATCGGCACCGGGACGGGCAGCTCGTCCGCCGGGTTCGCCCGGGTGGAGGACGACCTCAGCCGGGCCATCGCCGCCGACCAGGTGGTGTTCCACACCAGCGCGACCGCGGGCAGCGGTGCCTTTACCGGCCTGGCCGTTGGGATCATCGTGGCCGCGCTGTTGATGGCGGTGGGCTGCGTCTGGGGCCTGGCGTTGCGGATGGCGGAGTACCGGTGAGCGCCCCAGCTCACCCCAGGGCGCGGCCATGATCGTGCTGACCCGCGAGCAGGCCGCGGCGGCCGTTTCCGCCGCGGTGACCGAACGCGACACCATCCAGCAGAACCTGCTCGAACTCGACGGCAGCTTCGGCAAGCGGCTGCTCGCCGGTGCGGCGCTGACCGGCCAGACGAGGCAGCAATGGGACACCGCATCGGCGGACCTGACCAATTTGTGGCAGACCTACAACGAGTACTCGGCGGTCGTGGACAAGGCCGCTGAACTGCTGGCCAGTGCGCGGCGTTCGGGTGCGCCCCAGCTTGCCGCAGTGGCCTCCCTGCTGAACGAACCGTCGGTGCGGATGCCCCACACCACGTCCGCGATGGCACGGGGTGACCTCACCCGTGCTGCGGACGTACCAGTCAAACTGGCCACGGCGGTGCAGGACATGAGACGCGCCTTTGCCCGGGTGGCAAAGGTGGTCTCGGCCGCCGAGGCTGTCTGGAACCAGACTGTGGACCGGCTGCAGCAGGCCACCGACGACCTCGCGGGGGTCCGGCAGCGCAGCCAGGGGCTGGGCGACAGTTCCCTCGCCGACGTGCTCGGGCTGGCCGAGACCGACCTCGGCCAGCTGCGCGACGTGCTGAACCACGACCCGCTGGCGCTGTGGCAGGGCGGTCAGGTCGACACCACGCGGGTCGACCGGCTGATGGCGCGGACCGCCGCGGCGGTGTCCCGGATGAGTGAGATCGCGGCACTGCGGGATACCGCTGGCCAGCGGATCAGCGTGGTCGCGGCGGCCGTGTCGGCCGCGCGCGACGCGCACCAGGACGCGGTGGCCGCGCAGGAACGGGCCACAGCCAAGATCGCCGTTGCTGCCCTCACCGCACCGCCGGACGTCGGCGTCCTCGACAGCCGCCTGGCCGGGCTGGACGCGCTCAAGGCCACGGGCCGCTGGACCCGGCTGGCCTCCGAGCTCGACCTGATCGAGAAACAGGCCGCGGCTACGGCTGCGGGGTGCCGGGACTCGGAGCGGGCAGCCACCGCGCTGCTGGACCGCCGCGATGAACTGCGTGGCCTGCTGGACGCCTACCAGGCCAGAGCGAGGCGGCTCGGCGCCGCCGAAGACACCGGGCTCGGCGAACAATACGACCGCGCCCACGCGCTGCTGTGGACCGCGCCGTGTGACCTCGCGGCCGCGGCTGACGCGGTAACCAGATACCAGCAGGCAGTGCTGGCGCTGCCCGGACGAGGACAGCGGCTATGACCACCACCGCGATGACCTGCACCCAGCCCGGCTGCAACGGGACCATCGGGGCAGACGGCTACTGCGACACCTGCGGCATGGCCGCCGCACCGGCCGCGCCCGCTGCCGTTCCGGCCGCCAGCACCAGCGCGTGCACCCAGCCCGGCTGCGGTGGCACTGTCGGGGCAGACGGCTACTGCGACACCTGCGGCATGGCTGGGGCGCCCGCCGCGCGGAGCGGTGCGTCTGCCCGGTCGGGTTCGGTCCCTTCTACGTCAGGGTCGGCTCCTTCTGGGCGGGGGTCGGGCAGCCGCCGGACACGTTCGGGGAGCACCCGGTCCTCGCGCGGGCACCTCGGCGCAGGCCTGGTCGAAGTCCCGCCGGTGCCCGCCCGTGACCCGGCCGCCGCTGTGCTCGCCAACCCGATGGTCCCGGAGAACCGCAGGTTCTGCGGGGTCTGCGAGCGCCCGGTCGGCCGCGGCCGGGACGGGCAGCCTGGGCTGGTCGAGGGATACTGCGCGAACTGCGGCAACCCCTTCTCGTTCGCCCCAAGACTGGTCAAGGGTGAACTGGTCGCGGGCCAGTACGAGGTGCTCGGCTGCCTGGCCCACGGCGGGCTCGGCTGGATCTACCTGGCCATGGACCGCAACCTCAGCAACCGCTGGGTCGTGCTCAAGGGCCTGCTCAACACCGGCGACGCCGCGGCCCTGGAGGCGGCCGTGGCCGAACGCCGCTTCCTCGCCGAGGTCGAGCACCCGAACATCGTGGGCGTCTACAACTTCGTCCAGCACGCCGACCGGGTGACCGGGGAGCCAGCCGGCTACATCGTGATGGAGTACGTCGGCGGCCGCTCCCTCAAGCAGATCCTGCAGGACAGCCGCAGGACCGGGCAGTCCCTGCCACTGCCGGTCGCGCTGGCCTACGCCATCGAGGTCCTGCCCGCCCTCGGCTACCTGCACAGCCGCGGGCTGGTGTACTGCGACTTCAAGCCGGACAACGTGATACAGACCGAGGAGCAGCTCAAGCTCATCGACATGGGCGGGGTACGCCGCATCGATGACGACGAGAGTGCCATCTACGGCACCGTCGGGTACCAGGCACCGGAGATCGCCGATGTGGGGCCCTCCCCATCGTCCGACCTCTACACGGTCGGCCGCGCCCTGGCCGTGCTCACCTTCGAGTTCGCCGGGTACCAGAGCACGTTCGAGCACACCCTGCCCGACGCGTCGTCGGTCCCGGTGCTCAAGGCCAATGAGTCGTTCTACCGGGTGCTGCGGCGCGCCACCGACCCCGACCCCGACCGGCGTTTCGCCTCGGCGGGAGACATGGCCGAGCAGCTCACTGGCGTGCTGCGGGAAGTGCTCGCGGTCGCTGACGGCAAACCCCGGCCCGCGTTCTCGTCGTTGTTCAGCCCCGAACTGCAGGCACCCGGCGTGGCTGCCACCATCGGGGACGGCGGCCCAGGATCGCCGCCCGCGCCGCCTGCGGCCGAGGTCGTTGCCGGGCTGCCGGTCCCGCGGGTCGACGCCGCTGACCCGGCTGCCGGGTACCTCGTGACACTGAGCACGCTCGACAACAAGGCGCGGGCGGCCGCGCTGTCCGCAGCCGTGGCAGGTGAGCAGGGCACCCCGCCCGAGGTGGCCGAGTCGGCAGAGACCCGGCTGGCACTGGCCCGTGCCCGGATCGTCACTGATGACCTGCCTGGGGCCGCGGCGGTACTGGGTGACCTGGCTACGGCCGACCCCACTGACTGGCGGGTTGCCTGGTACCAGGGGCTGCATGACCTGGCCGCTGGCAAGCCGAGCGAGGCCTGGGCCGCCTTCGACGCCGTGTGCGACGCCCTGCCGGGAGAACTCGCACCCAAGCTGGCACTTGGGTTCGCCGCCGAGGCAGCCGGGGACGCCGCTGGTGCGGCGCGGTCGTTCCGGCTGGTGTGGACGGTGGACCATGCCTACGTAAGCGCGGCCTTCGGGCTGGCCAGGGCCGCGCTGGCCTCCGGTGACCGGGCTGCGGCGGTCGCGGCGCTGGCCGCGGTGCCCGAGACGTCCAGCCTCCACCAGGCGGCACAGGTCGCCGCAGTGCGCGTCCAGGTCTCGCGCCCCGCCAGCGGGGGCCAGGTTTCGCCCGCTGAACTGCACGACGCGGGCGGCCGCCTGGCCCGGCTCAAGCTCGACGCGATCCAGCATGAGCACCTCACGGCCGAGGTTCTCGACGCCGCTCTTGCCGGCCTCCTCGCCGGGCAGGCCCTGGGCGGCCAGATCCTCGGCTGTGACCTCACCGAGCGCTCGGTGCGGTTCGGGCTGGAGCGCAGCTACCGGGCGCAGGCGCGGCTCGCCCCGGAATTGCGGCGGCGGATCGAACTGGTCGACCTGGCCAACAGCGTCCGGCCCAGGACGTGGTCATGACCGCCGGACCAGGGCCAGAGAGCCCAGCCGCGGAAGAGGCAACGCCCCTACCAGGCGGAGCGCCCTCCCCAGCAGCGGAGGTGCTCCCCGACAGCCCAGAGGCGAGCGGGACTGTCACCCCGCGAGCCCATCCTCAGGAGGCGAGCGGGACTAGCAGGGCGTGCCCGTCGTGTGGCTGGGCGGTCGGGCCTGACGACAACTTCTGTGAAGCGTGCCGGACGGAACTGGCACCGGCCGTGGTCAGCGGCGACGAACCGGGGGCAGCCCGGACGTGCCCGCACTGCCAGTCGCCGGACATCACCGCGGACGGCTACTGCGAGTCGTGCGGCTACAAGCTGCCGTCAGTCCGCGACCACATCGAACTCGACCTCGGCCTGGTGGCTGGGGTGACCGACCGCGGCAAGCGCCACCACCGCAACGAGGACGCGATGGCGCTCGCTACCGCCCAGTCGGCTAGCGGCCCGGTCGTGGTTGCCGTGGTATGCGACGGTGTCTCCAGTTCCCTGCGTCCCGACGAAGCCTCACTGGCGGCGGCCGAGGCGGCCGTGGGCGTGCTGCTGGCGGGGGCGAGGACAGGCCAGGACCTGGCGGAGGCCTCGCGTGACGCGGTCGCCGCCGCCCAGGAAGCGGTGGCCGGTCTCCTGCAGCCGGTCAGCGGCGCCGGATCCCAGCACTCCTGCGGTGCTGCCGGGTCGCAGCCCTCAGCCGGTACCGCTGTGCCACTGGCGAAACCTGGCAAGGCAGCCGACCCGCCGTCGGCTACGTTCGTCTCCGCCGTCATGACCGGCCAGGCTGTGACCCTGTGCTGGCTGGGCGACAGTCGCGCCTACTGGCTGGGCAACGGAACCGGCCCGAGTGCCGAGCGTCTGACCAGGGATGACTCCCTGGGTGAAGAGATGGTGGCGGCCGGGCTGCTGTCTGAGAAGGACGCGCTCTCGCTGCCGCAGGCCCATGTGATAACCGGCTGGGTCGGTGCCGACCACGGTGACACCGCACCCCATGTCACGACCTTCGAGCCGCCTGGCCCAGGTGTCCTGCTGCTGTGCTCTGATGGGCTGTGGAACTACGAGCCAGCGGCCGGGAAGCTGGCGGAGCGGGCACTGCCAGGGGCACTGCACGACCCTCTGGGCACGGCCACCGCCCTGGTCTCCTTCGCCCTCGACTCGGGCGGCATGGACAACGTCACCGTGGTGCTCGCGCCGTTCCCGCCGAAAGCCGAACCCGATCCGGAGGAGCAGCACAACGATGAGCCAGCCTGACTTCACCGTCGAGGTCTCCCAGAACGAGTACCTCCCTGCCGGCGGCGAGGACGTCAACGCCATCGTCACGGTGACCTCCCCGGACACTCTGCCCACATCCCCCGCATCGAGCGCTGGCGCGGCAGAGGTCATCATCATTGACTGTTCGGGCTCGATGAAGTATCCGCCGACGAAGATCGCCGAGGCCCGCGCGGCCACCGTGGCCGCCTTGGACGTCATCCGCGATGGTGTGGCGTTCGCCGTGGTCGAGGGCACCGATAAGGCCAAGCCGGTCTATCCCTATGACGGCACCCTGGCCATAGCTGACGCCCGGACCAGGCAGGCTGCGAAACAGGCCGTGAGCGGCCTGCAGCCGCACGGCGGGACGGCGATCGGGCAGTGGCTGCGCCTCGCGCATTCGATGCTCACCTCCTACCCGGCCTCGTTGCGGCACGCCATCCTGCTCACTGACGGGCGCAACGAGCACGAGAGCCCGGAGGACCTCGCGATCGCGATCAGTATGTGCGAAGGCGTGTTCGCATGCGACTGCCGAGGCGTCGGCACCGACTGGGAGGTCGCCGAACTCCGCCGGATCTCCTCCGCGCTGCTCGGGACCGTGGACATCGTGCCCGACCCGGCAGGGCTGGCCGCCGACTTCGCCGCCATGATGGAGACGGCCATGGGCAAGCAGGTCGCGGACGTGTCGCTGCGGGTGTGGACGCCACAGCACGCGAACGTCCGGTTCCTCAAGCAGGTCGCTCCCACGGTCGAGGATCTGACAGCCCGGCGTACCCAGTCGGGCCCGCAGGCGGGCGACTACCCGACCGGCGCCTGGGGAGGTGCCGAGAGCCGCGACTACCACCTGTGCGTGCGAGTCACCCCAGCTGGTGTCGGCCAGGAGATGCTGGCGGCCCGGGTGAGCCTGGTCACCACCACGCCGTCCGGCGCGGAGGTGCGCGGGCAGGGGCTCGTCCGGGCGGTCTGGACCGATGACGAGGCCCTGTCGACCCGGATCAATTCGAACATCGCCCACTACACGGGCCAGGCCGAACTCGCCCAGGCCATCCAGGACGGCCTGGAGGCGCGCAAGCGCGGCGACGAGCAGGCCGCGACAGACAAACTGGGCCGGGCCGTGGCACTGGCTGAGCAGTCGGGCAACGAGGACACCGCCAAGCTGCTCGCCAAGGTGGTCGACGTGGTGGACGCGGCCTCTGGCACGGTGCGGCTGAAGAAGAAGGTCGCCGACGCCGACGAGATGGCACTGGACACCCGCTCGACCAAGACCGTCAGGACCAAGAAGTAACCGTCAGGACCAGGGAGTAGGGGAGACGGCATGCCCACGTGCCCGGCCGGCCACGACAGCGCCGACGCTGACTTCTGCGACGTCTGCGGCATGCGCATCGGAGGGGCCGCTGAACAAGCCCCCGGTTCAGCGGGCCCGGCCGCACCTGAGGAGGCGGCCGGCGGTTCCCCGGCGCAGCTCTGCCCGCAGTGCGGCAACCCGAAGACGGGTCAGTTCTGTGAGGCCTGCGGCTATGACTTCACCTCACCCGCAGCCCCGGCCGGGCTGGGCGCCGTCCCGTTCAGGCCGGCTGCGGGCGGGCCCGAGGGCACATGGACCGGTCTGGACCCGGCCGCACCTGACCCGGCAGCCGGCACAGACCCCGGACTGGCTGGTGCGCCTGAGGTGGCTGCCAGCACCGGCCCGCAGACAGTGGCCGGCCTGGATCCGGGCGCACCCGGGGTGGCGGGCACGGACCTGGGGGCGGCTGGCACCCCCGGCCCAGTCGTTTCGGAACCAGCCGCTGCACCGGACGGCGCTGCCACGGGCGCCGGCACCACGGGGATATGGGTGGCGGTCGTGACGGCGGACCGGGACTACTACGACAACGTGGTCGCGGCCGGGGGCCCAGACGCGGCAGGCATCGAGTTCCCCGGCTACTGCCCGCAGCGCCGGTTCCGGCTCAGTGGCCAAGAGATGCGGATCGGCCGGCGCAGCGTCTCGCGGGGGCTGGAGCCCGAGATCGACCTGACCGGGCCGCCCACCGACCCTGGCGTGTCGCACCTGCACGCCGTGCTGATCGCACAGTCTGACGGCGGCTGGGCGGTCCTCGACCCAGGGTCGTCCAACGGCACGATGGTCAATGACCACGAAATAGCCCAGGGAGTCCAGGTAGCCCTGCACGACGGCGACCACATCAACCTGGGTGCCTGGACCATGATCACCATCGGCACGGCCTAGGTACTGGCACCCATACCACTGGCACCACCAGCAACAACCGCCACTCAGGCTGGCTGGTTATCCCGAAGGCTGGCCAAGGAAAATGGTTCCCTGGTCCGCGGCGAACAGTTCGTTGTTGGGCAGCACGGCGACGGAGAAGAGGTCGGAGGCGCTCGGCGCCGGCTCTTGCTGCCACGCAGTCCCTGTCCAGTGCAGGACGACGGAGTTGCCGGCGGTGCCGGTCACCCAGGAACCCACGGCCCATACCCCGGTAGTGGGCGCGGCGCCAACGGCGGACAGCGCCGACAGGGCGGTGGGGCCACCGACCGGGGGTGCGGTCACCACCTGCCAGGTCGTTCCGTTCCAGTGGTCAGTGAGGATCTTGCCGCTCCCCCCGGCTGCAGGGAAGGACTCGCCCACTGCCCAGGCGCTGGTCGGTGACAGTGCCTTGACACTGGACAGCCCGCCGGTCGTGCTGGGCGGCGTGGGCGCGGTCACGAGCTGCCACGACGAACCGTTGAAGTGCAGTGCCACTGTGGACTGGCCGCTTTGCTGTCCGCCACCGACCGCCCAGACATCGGAAGCGGAGGCGGCGCTGACCGACTCCAGCACTCCCAGCGCAGCTTGGGGGACCGGCACAATCGACCAGTTGGTGCCATCCCAGTGCTCGATGAGCGGCACGCTGACCGGCGCCTGGTTGCGGATGCCCGCTTGCGCACCGACGGCCCACACGTTGGCCGGGGAAACAGCGGCAACTGCTTGGAGGGTGCTGAAGGGATTGCCTGGCACGCCGCCGTTTGGACTCGAGACGATCGACCAGCGAGAGCCGTTCCAGTGCTCGGTGAGCGTCCGTGACTGGTCTGCGGGGCATCCCATGGTCCCGACCGCCCATGCCTGCTTCGTCCCCGCCACGGTCACGCCATCCAGGACGCTGTTGACCGCGGTGTCACTGGGACTGGGGACGACTGTCCAGGCCGAGCCGTCCCAGTGCTGGGTCAGCGTCCGATATTGGCAACGGCCGCCAGGCCGCAGCCCAACCGCCCACACGTCCACAGCCGACCGGGCCGCGAAGCCGGCCACTTCATAACCGCTCGGGCCGCTGAACGAGGTCGACCAGGTCACGCTTGCATCAGCGGCGGCCGGCAGCGCCACCATCGCCGCCAGCGTGAACCCGGCCACCAGTACACCTCGGCGCACCGCGCACCCCCACCCATGGCTGTACAGGTTCAGCTTCCCCTGCTGCCAGCCGAGCGTCCAGGGCGCCTACAGCCGCCCTCGAAGCGGGGGGCGGACGTGGCCCGCTAGAGCGCCGGTCGAGCAGTGCTCAGGCTTGGGGGTGGCGGCACCGCTCCCGTGCTGGTGGTTGTTCCCATGATCCTGTAGGAATTTCAGTCGTGGTGACTGAGAAGTCTTCAGGATCATGGGAACCGCCATGGTCACCATCAACGCGACCTGACGGGTCGGGCAGTTCAGCCTGCCCGGCCACGGGGTGGCCGGGCAGTGCGGCTCGTTACGGGCCGAACTGGGATGTTCGCGAGACGTGGTAACCCGGGGAAGCGAGGCATCGGTAGGTCCGGACGCCGGTGTTGTACGCCGCTTCGTCGGGAGGTACTACCTGGATGTTCCACCTGCCCCCCGGGATCAGCCGCGCCGCCCCCACTCGCGACCGGGCCAGCACACGTGCCGAGCAGACCGCACGCACGGTCGGGTTGGCCTGCACGGTGTTCACGTTGTAGGTCGATGCGTCGGCAGGCAGAATGCCGATCGCGAACGTCTGCCAGTAGTGCGAGCTCGTGCATGGCAGGGCGCTGGTGGTGATGATGCCCTCCATGTCAACTATCCCGTTCCAGCATTCCGGTTTGCTCGGGCAGCGCGCGCCAGCTCCAGGCACTGACGCCGCCGGGCAGTGCAGCGTCGTCGTCGCGATGCCGAACGTGTCAATCGTGGTGCCGCTGCCATGAGAGGAGTTGGCGCCCGTGGCCGCGCTCGGCCCGGCGCCAGCCGTGAAGATGTGAGTGCCGATGACCAGGACCGCTACGGTGACCAGCACGAGGCCGCCGCCTACGCAGGCCGCCAGCGCCAATGGCCGCCATTGGCGTGCGGGGGCGCCAGCATGGGGCACCCGGCCAGACGGCTGTGTCTCCGCTGCTGACCCGCCGGGGGGCGCGGCCCAGGTCGGCGGCCCGGCCGGAATGGCGGGCTGGCGGGGCACAGGGACCCAGGCTTGTGGCACTTCCGGCTGCCTGCCCTGGGCTGGCGGCATTGGGCGAGGTGCCGACATGGCCGCTGGCCGGGCTGGCGCCCGGACGAGCTGCTCCATGAGGTCCGCGAGGTCGTCTCGGAGGGCGGCTGCGCTCGTCGGCCGCGCCGCCGGGTCGGCCGCCAGGCTCTGGCGCAGTATGGCTACCAGGCTGTTCGGTACTCCGGGGATGTCCTCCACCGGCTGTTCATGCATGGCCATGATGCTCGCCATGCTGGCCGGTCTCGCATCGGCGGGGAAACGCGGCGGCCGTCCAGCCATCAGGGCATACATGGTGGCGGCGAGGGAGTAGATGTCGGTAGCCGTTGTCGGTTCCACTGACCAGAAGCTCTCCGGCGGTGCGTAGGCAGGAGTGAGCGCTTCCCGGGTCGCGGACTGCTCACCACTGGCCGCGACGATCGACGCCAGCCCGAAGTCTGCGAGGCCGACCACGCCGTAGCGGTTGATCAGGATGTTCGCTGGCTTGATGTCGCGGTGCAGGATGCCAGCGGCATGGGCCGCGGCCAGTGCGTCGGCAAGGCCGATACCAATACGGTGTACCCGCGCCGCGCTCATCGGCCCATTACGGCGCAGTTCGTCGTTGAGCGAGCCACCCGGGCACAGTTCCATCACGAGGTAAGGCCGGCCGTCGTCCAGCGTCCCCGCGTCGTAGACGTCGATGACATGCGGATGCCCGGACAGCCGCCCGGCCGCGGTTACCTCTCGGACAAAGCGGCGCTGGTCACGCTCGGTGTGCAGCACCCGGCTGTCTACTTTCACGGCCACCTCGCGGCCCACCGCGATCTGCCAGGCCCGGTAGACAGTCGCAAAGCCGCCTGAGCCAAGAACGGCCGACACAGTATGCCCGGGGATGTCCGGTGCCGTGACCATAGTCGGGGAGCCTAACCGAGATCCAGCGAGCTATCTCTGCGAGGTCGGGGCAGCGGCCAGTTCGACCTCGGTCCGGTGCTCCGGTGCCTCACGGATGACGAGTTCCTGGACGCTTCCGGCGCGGCGCAGGTCGGGTTCTGCCAGCCGGAGCGCGGCGGCCAGGTCGGCGGTGTCCTCGACCACAACCGAGGCGACCTCGCTGCGCTGCGACAGCTTGTGCTCTGACTTGGCCTTGCGGATGTCGGCTAGCACGGAGCTGGCCACGTCCAGGACCGCGGGGTCAGCCTGCGCCGCCGCGCTGGGCAGGTCGGCGGTGCTCGGCCACAGTGCCTGGTGGATCGAGCCGTCCTGCCACCAGGACCACGCTTCCTCGGTCACGAACGGCATGAACGGCGCGAACAGCCGTAGCAGCGTGGACAGGGCGGCCCGCAGCGCGGCCTGGGCTGACCGGCCCGCCGCTCCCCCCTCGTAGGCGCGTGCCTTGACCAGCTCCAGGTAGTCATCACAGAACCGCCAGAAGAAACCCTCCGTGCGTTCCAGTGCCCGGTGGTAGCTGTAAGCGGCAAAGGACTCCGTCGCGTCGGCCACCACCGACCCGAGCTGGTTCAGCATGGCCAGGTCCAGCGCCTCCGTGACCTCAGCGCCGGCGCCCGGCGAACCGAGGCCGAGCACGAACTTGGACGCGTTGAGGACCTTGACAGCCAGGCGGCGGCCCACCTTCATCTGCCCCTGGTCCGCGGCGGTGTCCGCGCCCGGAGCGGCACGGCACGCCCAGTACCGCAGCCCGTCCGCGCCGTAGGCCTCCACCAGCGGCATGGGGGTGAGCACGTTGCCGATGGACTTCGACATCTTCTTGCGGTCCGGATCCAGGATCCAGCCGTTGATGAGGGCGTGCTGCCACGGCAGGACGCCATGCTCCAGGTGCGAGCGCAGCAGGGTGGAGAAGAGCCAGGTCCGGATGATCTCAGGGCCCTGCGGCCGCAGGTCCGTTGGGAAGACCAGCGCGAACAGTTCCGGGTCGTCCTCCCAGTGCGCGGCGATCTGCGGGGTCAGTGACGAGGTGGCCCAGGTGTCCATGATGTCGGGGTCGCCCACGAAACCACCGGGGACTCCCCGATGTGCCTGCGTGTAACCGGGCGGGACGTCGGTGGCCGGGTCCACAGGCAGAGCCGGTTCCTCAGGCAGGATCAGCTCGTCCCACAGCGTCTCGCCGGAGTCGCCGACCCGGTACCAGACCGGGAACGGCACGCCGAAGTAGCGCTGCCGGCTGATCAGCCAGTCGGTGTTCAGGCCCTCCACCCAGTGCTCGTAACGCAGCCGCATGAAGTCCGGGTGCCACTGCAACTGGCGGCCGAGCTTGATCAGGGTGCCGCGCAGTCCGGGGTCGCGGGCGCCATTGCGGATGTACCACTGGCGGCTGGTCACGATCTCCAGCGGCCGGTCGCCCTTTTCGTAGAACTTGACCTGGTGCTTGATGGGCTGCGGCTCACCGAGCAGGCAACCGGCCTCCCGCAGCAGGTCCACCATGCGACGGCGTGCCTGGACCGATGTCTTGCCAGCCAGTTCGGCATAGGCATGGCCGTCGCCGAGCCAGCCCGGGGTCTCCTCCTGGAAACGGCCATCACGGCGGAGGACCGACCGCAGCGGCAGGCCGAGTTCGCGCCACCACACCACATCGGTGAAGTCACCGAACGTGCAGATCATGGCGATGCCCGTACCCTTGTCCGGCTCGGCGAGCCGGTGGGCGATGACCGGCACCCGCACCCCGAAGACCGGAGTGAGGACCTCAGTACCGAACAGCGAGCGGTACCTGTCGTCGTCGGGGTGTGCGACCAGCGCCACACAGGAGGGCAGCAACTCCGGGCGGGTCGTGTCGACCTCGACCGGCACGCCGCCATCCACCCGGGGGAAGGCGAGCCGGTGGAACGCCCCCTGGACTTCGCGGTCTTCGAACTCCGCCTGGGCCACGGCTGTCTGGAAGTCGATGTCCCACATGGTGGGTGCCTCTGCGGCGTGCGCCTCGCCACGGCTGAGGTTGCGCAGGAAGGCGCGCTGCGACACGCGGCGGGCTCGGTCGCTGACGGTCGCGTAGGTCAGCGTCCAGTCCACCGACAGGCCGACGGTCCGCCACTGCTGCTCAAAGGCCTCCTCGAACTCGGCGGTCAACTGCTGGCACAGGGCCACGAAGTTCGGGCGTGAGATGACACGCTGCTCGCCTTTGCTAGTCCCGCTCTCGGTCACCACGAGTGCCGGGTCGTATGGGACCGACGGGTCGCACCGGACCCCGTAATGGTGCTGCACCCGTCGCTCAGTGGGCAGCCCGTTGTCATCCCAGCCCATGGGGTAGAACACGGCACGGCCACACATGCGCCGGAACCTGGCAATGGCATCTACCTGGACATAGCCGAAAACGGTCCCCAGGTGGAGAGAACCGCTAATCGTCGGCGGCGGAGTGTCGATCGAGTAAACCTCGTCGCGACCCCTGGCCCGGTCAAAACGGTAGGTGCCCTGATCCTGCCACCAGGCACCCCACTTCAACTCAAGGCCGTCAAGTGACGGCTTGTCAGGGATGGTTGCCATGGCGAGTAGGGTAGCCGACCCCGGTCTGGACTCCGGTCTTAATTTCCTGGCCGCTGCCGCTAGGACGCCCTACCCTGAGGCGGGGCGGCGACGGGCCGCCCTCAGCAGCCGCTGACATGCGCCACTCCCGGCCGGACATGCGAGCGCAGACGTGATTACCAAGCCTTCCAGCAATACCGGCGAATGGCTGGCGGCCTGGGACGACCGGAAGGTCTTCCAGGCGCGCGGCCTCCCGGGTGACAGGACCGAGCCAGGCCCGAGGTCGGATAACCGTTACGTCGTTGGCATGTTCTCGTACCCTTCCGGCGACCTGCATATGGGCCATGCCGAGGTCTATTCGATCGTCGATGCCATGGCGCGCTATCAGCGGCTGAAGGGTTACAACGTCCTCAATCCGGTCGGCTGGGACTCATTCGGCCTGCCAGCGGAGAATGCCGCGCTGCGGCGTGACCTCAGTCCCCGCGATTGGACCTACGCGAATATCGAAGCGCAGTACCACGGTTTCCGTCAGCTGGGCATTTCGTTCGACTGGCGGACCCGGCTGCACACCTCCGACCCGGAGTACTACCGGTGGAACCAGTGGCTGTTCCTCAAGATGTACGAGCGTGGCCTGGCGTACCGGGCCAAGGCGGCGGTCAACTGGTGCCCCCACGACCAGACCGTGCTGGCCAACGAGCAGGTCGTGAACGGCGAGTGCGAGCGCTGCCACACGAAAGTGCAGCGCCGCGAGCTGACCCAGTGGTTCTTCAAGATCACTGACTATGCGCAGCGGCTGCTCGACGACATGGACCTGCTCGGCGGGGTGGCCAGAAGACGTACTGGTCATGCAGAGGAACTGGATCGGCCGGTCCACCGGCGCTTACGTCGACTTCATGATCGAGGCCACGGGGGAAGAGGACGCAGCCACCGGGCGCCCTGCCGAGACGGTCCGGGTCTTCACCAGCCGGCCCGACACCCTGTTCGGTGCCACCTTCTTCGTGGTCGCGGCCGACTCGCCGCTCGCGGCCAGGCTGGTCACTGACGAGCACCGGCAGAGACTCCAGACCTGCGCCGCCGCCGCTCGCCTGGTCGCGGAGATGGACCGGCTCGCCGCCAGCCGGCCGAAGACCGGGGTGTTCCTGGGCCGCTACGCGGTGAACCCGGTCAATGGTGAGCGGCTGCCGGTCTACGCGTCCGACTACGTCCTGGGCGACTACGGCACCGGCGCGATCACGGCGGTGCCCGCCGACGACCAGCGTGACCTCGACTTCGCCCGGGCCATGGGCCTGCCGGTCCGGGTGGTCATCGACACGGGGGAGGACGACCCGGCCGTGACCGGGGTCGCCACCACCGGCGCGGGGCGGGTGGTCAACTCGGGGCTGCTGGATGGCATGGACGTAGCAGCGGCCCAGTCTGCCATCACGGCCTACCTGGCCGGCCGTGGCATGGGGGAGGCCGCGGTCATCTACCGGCTACGGGACTGGCTGATCTCCCGGCAGCGGTACTGGGGCACCCCGATCCCGATGGTCCACTGCGATTCCTGTGGCCTGGTCCCAGTGCCCTATGAGGAACTCCCGGTGACCCTGCCGGAGTCCGGGTACTCGCTGCGCCCAGGTTCCGGCACCGCCCCGCTGGCCACCGCCACGGACTGGGTGGAGGTCAACTGCCCGGGTTGCGGCGGCCAGGCCAGGCGCGACGTGGACACGATGGACACGTTCGTGGACTCGTCCTGGTACTTCTTGCGATACCCGGACCCCACGTACTCCGGCGGGCCGTTCGACCCCGAAAGCATCAAGTGCTGGTTCCCGGTTGACGACTACATCGGCGGCAAGACGCACGCCACCGGGCACCTGCTCTACGCGCGGTTCGTCACCAAGTTCCTGCACGACATCAGGATGGTGCCGGTCACGGAGCCGTTCGTGCGGCTGACCAACCAGGGCCAGGTCCTGATGGACGGCAGGGCCATGAGCAAGTCCCTGGGCAACCTGGTCAACCTCCAGGACCAGATCGCGCAGTTCGGACCAGACGCGGTGCGCGTCACGATGCTGTTCGCCTCGGCGCCCGAGGACGACATCGACTGGGCGGATGTCTCGGCCACGGGTTCGCTCAAGTGGCTGAACCGAGTGACCCAGCTCTGCGAGGACATCGGGCCGGCGCCCGCCGAAGTGCCCCCGGGTGACCTCGAGGTGCGCCGCCGGGCGCACCGCATGGTGCACGAGGCCGGCCAGCTCATGGAACGGCGGCGGTTCAATGTGGCGATCGCGCGCATGATGGGGCTGACGTCCCTGCTGCACAGGGCGGCCGACGCCAGCAGCGGGGTGGCCGATGCGGCGGTGCGGGAGGGCGCGGAGTCCCTTGCCGTCATGGTCTCGGTGGTCGCTCCGTTCACGGCGGAGGAATGCTGGCAGCTTCTCGGCCAGCCCCCGTCGGCCGTCGAGGCGGGCTGGCCCACCGTGGACCCCGGACTGCTCGTCGAGCCCGTGGTCACCTGCGTCGTACAGGTCTCCGGCAAGGTACGGGCACGTCTGGCGGTGCCGGCGGATATCTCAGCCGGCGACCTGGAAGCCCTGGCCCTGCGGGCTGAGCGGGTGGCGGCCGAGCTGGCGGGGGTTCCGCCGAGCCGGGTCATCGTCAAACCGCCCAGCCTGGTGAGCATCGTCCCGTAGGACCAGGGGCGGACTCCAGGACCGGAACCGGGGTAGAGAACCATACATGGGTCGTGAACCTGGGCCCGGCGACCAGGGCCGCATAGATGAACCTGTCCCGGACCTGGCGGACTTCGACGACGGCGGTGAAGCAGTCTGCTGGGCGCACCTGGTGTGCCCAGAGTGCGGGGCCGTTATCAGCGAGGGCCACCTGCCAGGCTGCGGCCATGGCGATGCCCCCGCTCGGTCAGGCGGCCATCCCGCGTTATCCGGTCAGGCAGTCACCCGGCAGCAACTGCTGACCCGAGGTCGCCACCAGCCCAGGCGGCCACTAACCCCTGGACGGCGGTGCGCTTCAGCAGGCTGGTCGCGACGCGGCCCACGTAGCTGCGCTCACACCCAGGCTTGGCGAGTTCCGCGATGATGTCGGCTGCTGCGCATCGTGAGTAGCCTGCTGCCTTGAGCGCATCCGCGAGGGCTGCGGCGTGGAGGGCATCGATCTCCAGGGGCTGACTGAGGTCAGTCACGTGCCCCTTGCAGAGAATTTCGCCGTTCATGCGAGGGCCCTCCTCAGGAGGCCTGACCCGCTCACCAGGTCTCGGGACCGACTAAAGCACTTAGGGACGGAGCGCTTGGGAGGCTGCGAGCGTTACTGCCACCAGGTCACGGTTTGGACTACCGCAGCAGACCGATTTCGGGCAGCACCGTCGTTTCTGCATGCAGCGGGCGGAAACATGGCAATACTGGTCACCGTGATCGGCGGTGCGTTCGCAGCCACGCTCGCCCGCGCCCAAAGCGGTGACGAGGAGGCTTTCGCCTGCCTGTTCCGCGACATCCAGCCAGCACTCCTGCGTTACCTGCGGGTCATCGCACCGCAGGACGCGGAGGATGTGGCCAGCCAGACGTGGCTCGAGGTCGTGGCCGGGCTGGACCGGTTCACGGGCAGCGAGGAGGCGTTCCGCGCCTGGCTGTTCACGATCGCACGTCACCGTTCGGTCGACGCCGGCCGCAAGCGGGCACGCCGGCCGACCGTTCCGCTGACCGAGGGGGACGAGGGCGCGGGGCCGGCCGCGTCGGACACTGCCGACCTGGCGCTGGAGCGTGACTCGGTGCGGGCGGTGCTGAAGCTGATCTCCTCGCAACTGCCTCGGGAGCAGGCGGAGATCATCATGCTGCGGGTGGTGGCGGGCCTGGACACCCACGCGGTCGCGGAGATCGTCGGCAAGACCCCCGGTGCGGTCCGCGTGGCCGCGCACCGGGGCCTTCGCCGGCTCGCTGGTTCAGTGGACAGGGCAGGTGTAACACAGTGAGTGGGCGGCACGCTTCCTCCAGTGAGATGCCTGGGTTCTACGTCCCCGGCCGGCCTGGCAATGACCTGGACGAGCCACTGCTGGACGCACTCCTGAGCGGGAAGCCGATATCGCCGGAGGCTTCGCCGCAGGTGAGTGCGGTGGCCGACATGCTTGCCATCCTGTCCGGCCGTCCAGAGCCCGGCGAGTTGGCCGGGGAGAGGGCCGCGCGGCTGGCCTATGCCAGCCGGCGTTCTCCGGTCGTCATCTCACACGCTGCCCGTCGGCCGACCCGGCGGAGGTCCTGGCTTACCGTCCGACCGGCCAGGCTCATCGCTGTGGGGCTGATGGCAGCGCTCGGGCTGGGTGGCACTGCCGCGGCTTACGCTGGCGCGCTGCCCGGCCCGATTCAGAGTTTCGCGCACCGCACGATTGGCGCCCCTGCGGCACCCCACGCCGCCCCAACCGGGCCGTCCCGGCCGCAGCCGGGCAGTAGTCAGGGCCCCCCGCGGCCGAGGTCCACGGCGACCCAGGCCGCCCACCAGGCGCATGGCAGGCGGCCCCAGAGCCACCACGCTCACCCAGTGGCACCGCACGGGCAGGGACACACCCACCCCGCGACTGGGCATGGCGGGTCAAACCAGGGCCACCACACCCATACCAGGGCCCACCACACCAGCACCCACAGCACTCCCTGACCATCCCGCAGGCAGTTCCGCACCTGCGGTGCGGTCTTCCCTGACCGCGGTGGTTCTTACTGCTCTGTGCAGTACAGAACATGGGGTGTCTCCGCACGTCAGGGCGCTGTGAGCGCCGCCGGGTGATGCCCATTTCTCACATTCCCTCACAGGAGTCCGGGCACCTGATCAGGCGCCCCGCAGACCGGCCAGGGCGTCCCGTGCGGTGGCCAAATCCTCTGGCCTGGTGCGAATGTAGTGCTGCAGCGCGACGGCGCCGCCGTCGGCGTGGCCAGTCCACGCGGCCACGATGGCGAGTGAGCCCCCGCCGCTGTTGAGGAGGTAGCTCAGGGTGCTGTGCCGGGCGTGGTACAGCTTGATCTTGCGGACCTCGGCCCGTCCCACCAGCGAGTAGGCCTGCGCGGGCACCAGCCAGCGCCCGGCCATGCTGGCGATGTGGTCTAGCTCGCCAAGGATGTCGTCACGCGCCCGGCACGGGGCCATCGTGTCCAGCACCAGTGAGCGGGCCCGCCCGGCCCGCTCAGCCAGCTCCCGTGCTTCCTGTCCTGTCACTGCTCTCCCCTGCGGTGCCCGGTTCCCATTCCCTGACTCGCTTGTCCAGCTCAGCCGCGCTGTGTGCCCGCACCGTCGCCACGCTGTCCCGCCGACGTGCCAGCCAGAGCGTCCCGCCCACCACACGCCCCGTGACGAAGAACTCCCAGCGCTGGCCGTGGGTGTGCCGCAGCATCGCAAGCTGGTCGGTCTCCGGAGTGGTGGTCATGGCCGCCAGTCCGCGATGATCGCCCAGACGGTTTTCCCTGAGCCGTCTGGGCACAGCTCCACCCCGTGGTAGGCGCTCAGCGCCTCCACCAGCACCAGGCCCCGGCCGCTGACGGCGTCTGGCTCCGGCTCCTGTGGCTGCGGGATGCCCTCAGCGGCGTCCCAGACTTCGATGACGACGCACTCACCGTCGGTGCGCACACCCAGCCGCACAGGAGGCGGCCCGGGGTGGTGCTGGCCCCCGTACCAGCACCCGTCCAGCCCTTCGCTTGCCGCAATGGCGTTGGTCACAAGCTCGCAAGCTAATCATGAAAGTATGCTTCTTTCCCGAACTAACGTCGCAGGTCAGTTCTCGTACCGGCCTGGTCGACCCGGTGTGCCACGGCCTACGACTGGGGGCCTTGCGCCCGTCTGGCCTGGGGACGCCTGCGCATGCGTCTTGTCCGCCCGTAGGCTTGCGTCATGATCCGTGCTGTCGTGTTCGACGTTGGGGAAACGCTAGTCGACGAGACGAGGGAGTACGGCACGTGGGCCGATTGGCTGAATGTGCCGAGACACACGTTCTCAGCGGTTTTCGGGGCTGTCATTGCGATGGGCAAGGACTACCGCGACGTGTTCCAGTATTTCCAGCCGGGATTTGACCTGGAGAGTGAACGCCAGCGCCGCGCGGACGCTGGGAAACCCGAGAACTTCGATGAGAGTGACCTGTATGCCGATGTTCGTCCGTGCATGAGTGCTCTGCGGGACATGGGTATTTGGGTGGGGGTCGCTGGCAACCAGACCTCGCGGGCAGGCAAGATTCTCCATGGACTCAACCTGCCGGCGGACATGATTGCCACATCTGATGACCTGGGCGTAAGCAAACCCGATGCGTCGTTCTTTCAGGCGGTTATCGACACTGTCCCGTGCGAGGCTGGCGCAATCGTGTATGTCGGGGACCGTCTCGACAACGACCTAAAACCTGCGAGGCAGGCCGGGATGCAGACCGCCTTTGTGTGCCGAGGGCCATGGGGGAGAATATGGAAGGATCACCCGGATATGGCAGAGGTTGCTGATTGGCAGGTGATGTCGCTTGCCGAGATACCGTCATTGGTGGCCTCGGTCAGCCCGTCACTGCATTGACTGTCGTGTTCCAGTCGTAGAGTCTTTCGTCCAGGTGCCGCACGCATGGCAGTGACTCCCATTGCGCGAGGGATTGCCTGAGTGCCCGAATCCGCTCCATGCCCGTCGCGTACCAATAGCGTGCGAGATTGTCCAGCGCGGCCTCCGCAAGTGAGCAGGCTTGTTCAGGGTTCCCTTCTGCGACCGCGACAGAAGCCAGGTCAGCGAGTGTTACTGAGCGCCGCTTGGCTTCTGCGTCGGCCGACCTGTCAAGAACTTGTTGCAGTGTTGCGCGGGCCGGGCCGATCTGGCCGTCCATGAGTAGTGTGTTTCCTTTGAAGCCTGCCAACCTGTCTGGTGAGAACCAGTCGAGCCAGGCAGGGACGGGGCGTTTCTCACTGATGTTGAGAATATCCTCCGCATGGCTGATCAGGCGAAGGGCTTTACGGGTCTCCCCAAACCTGGTCTCAACTTCGGCTTCGACCGCATCCAGCCACGCCAGCATTTCCGGTGCAGGCGTGCCACGGCGCGCGAAGGCACGCGCAGCGCGTATCTTGTCCCTGGCTTCCTCAGCCCTGTTCTTCGCGCCCGAGAACGCTGGTATGAATGCCATGTGCGCCAAGATTGCTGAGCCCAGCATGGAATCGCGTGCCTCGTGTGCGGCCTGCAAAGCTGTTACGAAACTCTCCTGAGCCGCCTCGGGTTTCCGAAGGTCGAAGAATTCGAGTCGGCCTGCGAGCAGGCTGGATTCCGCGACTGCTGTCGCCAGAGATGTCCTCGCTGCTTCGGGAACAGCGGCGAGCAATGCCGTCCCGAGATTCGCTTGGGTTGCGACCGGCGCATGCAGGCGTGTTGCGGGGACCGAGTAATACAGGCGTCGGTGGGCGGATGTGATCGTGATGTATTCGGTCACGACTGATGCGGGCAGTGTTGCCAGGGGACGCGATGGGAACGGGGTCAGCGTTCCCACGCCTATGCCTGGCACTGTTGCAGCGACAGTAGCCGAAGTGTTCTGCTCGCTGGACGTTTCTTGTGTTCCTTCTGCCCAGGGCGGACTGAAACCCAGGTCTGTGACAGACCGCTGAAACAGGGCTTCCAACGCGGCTTGGTGGTCGGGCTGCGGCCACGGCGGGTTATCGGACTCCCAACGGCGAACCGTGCGAGCCGTGACCGAGATTCGCAGCCCGATAGAGCGTGCGGTGCGAGTGACGGCGTCCGCGAGTGCCTGTTGGGAGCGCAGGCCAAGTCCTTGCCGAGCGCTTCTCAGGCGAGTGTTGCCGGCATTCGGCGCATCCACGAGAGCCCTCCTCTCCGCCCGGGTCTGCCCTGGTCGCCACACGGTAAGCACCCTCAGCATGAAGCGGACATAGATGCAGCGTCAACCCGCGAATGTCCTGCATTATGACCTCTGTGCGTCCTCTTAGATGGCCTAGTTTGAGCCTGGTTTGTCCTCCACCATGACCCATGGAGGGTTCAAGCGCGGGACCAGTCGCTCAGATCAGCCCAGGGCCCCGCGACGAACGGAGTGGATGGCGGCGCGGTCTAACGACCGTCCCAAGGTGATGAGGGAGGTGGTGTGCATTTGTTCTCCCCGGCATTCTCGCTTGGGCCTGGGAATCGGATAAGACACGAATTCCCGGGTGAGGTCGTGTTCTCTGGAGAGTTCCCGGCCGTGCCCGATGCTGCGTCATGGGCTCGTCGGCTCGCGCGAACGGCCCTGGTGTCATGGCATTTGCCGGGTGAGGCTGTTGAGACGGCAGAGCTTTTAATATCAGAAATAGTCACCAACGCTGTGAAGTTCGGTAGCAGCCCGGGGCCGAAGTGTTCTGAGTCTGACTGCGCCAACAGCGTTGGGCTGGTCCTGAGACTCCACGCAGACGAACTAATCATCGAAGTATCTGACTCCAATCAGGTTCAGCCGGTCCTGGTTGAGGCCGACTATGAGGATGAATGCGGCCGTGGCCTGGGACTGGTGGACAAACTCAGCATGAAATGGGGGCATCACAACCAGCCCTGGGGAGGGAAAACGGTGTACTGCGTGGTGGCGATATGACCGGATCAGGTCATGAGGCCATGCGCCCACGCATGACAGAGACCCCGGCCCGTGTCCAGCAGGACACGCCAGACCCACACCGGGCACGGGCCGGTCCCACTAACAACCGGGTGGCTGGCGGCCATGTTGCTCTGTGGTCACGTCGCCGGAGCGGGACCATCTCCATTGTTGACGCGACCGGCCATGTGGTCGCTTCTTACCTGGTCCCGCAAGCCGCTGACCGGCCAGGCGCGGAAATGCTCTGGGGCACCGGGTGGTCTGACTGCCCGGGTTCCGAGTGGCGCGAAGAATTCCCTGGCCAGTGGCTCATAGCAGTCTTCAGGCACCCAGAAAGAGGGAGTTGACAAGTATGCAGCGCCAAACGGCGTATCACGGAAGGAGAATGTGCCAATGCGGTTAGGTGGTCATGGTGGTGTCCGGCGTGCAGCGTCCGGTGTGGTTTCCGGCGCGGTGGTCGCTGTTCTCGCCGCTGGCGGGATGGTGTGGTACTCCGCTGCCCCGGCATGGGCGGTAAGTGGCAGGGCCGGGGCTTCATGTGCGGCAGCCCACCAGAATGTCGAGGCGAACGATGGCACGTGGCCGGCGTACGGCAATCAGGGGATGATCGCTACTAACAACCAGGGCACCCTCAATGGCACTCATGCCCGGGTGTTCCGCAGCCTGTTCATCTGGGATGCCCCAGGCAATGACGTGGAGGTCGGGTGGGGCACCGGCGGGTCACCGATGAACGAGCCGACGCTGTATGCGGAGTGGGTCAAAGACGGGGTGGACAGCCTGCCCCAGTGGGCAGGCACTATCGGGGCCGGGGCGAACTGGCATTTTGAGGTGGACAACGCCCACGGGATCGGGATCTGGCGGTTCTACTTCGACGGCGGGACCAGTCCGTTCAAATACAGCCCCACGATGCCGTTCAACTCTGGGTGGCCGGTGGCCAATTCCGAGCACTACAACACCTGCGACACCTTGTGGACCCATTTCTATGGCCTGCAAGATGCCACATCGCTGGGCCACTACCGGCCGTGGATATCGCTCCAGTGCTGGGCAGACACCGCACCGGGCTGGAACATCCAGCCGGTCTCCAGCAGCGAGATGTACGTCCAGACCAGCGGCCACGTGTGCTAATGAGAGGAAGAGCAGTGAGGGCAATGTCAATAGCAAGACTGTCAGGACATGCTTTGGTCCTCCTGGTGGCGGTAGCAACTGTCATAGGGCTGGCGGCTGCTGTTGCAGCCTGCTCCGGACCTGGGGCTGACCCGCGCTCAGGGAGCGGCCTGCCCACGGACTACAGTCACCCCTTCGGGCCACACGAGCAGCAAGTGAGTGTGGCGCAGGCCGCGTCATTGGCTGGGTTCCCGGTCCAGGTGCCCAACAGTGCTCTTGCCAGCACCAAGACCCTGTCCAAAGTCTGGGTCAGCCCAGCACACCAGGTGGCCTTGGTCTTCGACCATGGGAAGCTGACGATCATGATGGCATCCGCGATCTACCACAACGCTGCGGC
>DASYYE010000551.1:0-2239 GCA_035946955.1 Streptosporangiaceae bacterium
CGTGCTGTTGGGGAGCATGCAGAAGTAGTACATGGGAACCTGCCGGTCGGCCGCCCCAGGTCAGCCATGGCAGCCGACCGGCAGCATGACGTCAAGCGGGGCCGGTGAAGGCAGGTAACAATCGTGTCCGAGGTGACCCCAGGCACCAATGCAGCACAGGCCCAGCGCTGGAATGGCGAGAGCGGCCACTACTGGATCACACACCGGGAGCGGCACCTGGCCGGGCACCGCAACCTCACGCCGCGCATGTTCGCCGCCGCGGCGATCGCAGCGGGTGAACGCGTCCTCGATGTCGGCTGCGGGTGCGGTGCGACGACCATCACGGCGGCGCGGTCAGTTGGGAGAGCGGGCGGTGCCGGGCCAGTTGCGTGGCTCGCCGGCCACGACGACCCCGGGGGGGCGGTCGGCCTGGACCTGTCCGCTCCCATGCTGGGAGTGGCCCGCAGGCTGGCTGCCGAGGCTGGCGTCTCCAACATCGGCTTCGTCCAGGGCGACGCCCAGGTATGCCCATTGCGCCGGGGTTCCTTCGACGTTGTGATCAGCAGTTTCGGCGTGATGTTCTTCGGCGATCCTGTCGTGGCCTTCGCCAACATCGGTTCGTCGCTGCGGCCTGGCGGGCGACTGGCGTTCTTGTGCTGGCAGCACGACACGCACAACGAACTGTTTGCCATCCCGCTGCACGCTTTCGCTGCCCACATGGGCCCGCCGGGCCCTGCCGCTGGCGACCTGTTCATGGACCCACGGCAGGTCAAAGCATTGCTGTCTGGCACGGGCTGGGTAGGCGTCGATGTCGAGCCCGTCTCGGAGCCGGCCTGGATGGGGCGTGATGTCGCTGACGTGATGGATTACGTCCGGGGCATGCCAATGATCCGCGCCCTCGTGGCCAGCCTGGGAGATGAAGTCATCGCCGAAGCTGCGTTCGCCCGCGTCGCCGACGAGTACGCCGCGCGCCAGCAGCCGGATGGTGTCTGGGTCCGCGCCGCGGCGTGGCTGGTCACAGCGAGCCGGCGTCGGCTGGTTCGGTGACCCAGGCGGAGAACACCGGGAGGCCATGCCAGGCGCCAGAAACCTCGCTGGCTTGGGGTGACTGGCGGTCGTCGTAAGCGGCGGCGACCACGGCGTACGGGTGGGCAAAACGCACGGTCGCGACGCGGCGCCGCTGCGGAGTGAGCATTGCTGACAACCGGACACCCAGCACCGTGACTGCGGCAGCCTCGAAACCGGTGGCGCTGTAGCGGGCCATTGCCGACTGCCGGGCATCGAATCGTGGCGCAGCGAGCTTGAGCGCGTCGGCGATCGCCTGGGCGGCGGTGCCGAAGCCCAGCGACTCATCGCCGAGCAGCCCGAGGTCGGTATGCGCGGACCAGGCCGGGAGCACGCAGACCACCTCGTCGCGCCTGCCGCCGGCGCTGGATGGGTCGGATGTCTCCTCGCGCAGCGACCACACTGGCCCGTCCCCCAGTGGCAGGTCCGCCAGGGACAGCGTGGGCACGCTGCCGGGCTTGCGGGCTTCGGCGGTGACGATCTCCTCGGCAGCGGCCAGCACGTCAGTGAACGCCACCTCCGGGGCCGCGACCACCGACCCGACGAGCAGGCCACCCCGCGCACCAGCCAGGTGCACCCCGACTGGACCGGCCCGTCGTGTCCGGGTCAGGTACTGGCGGTGCCGTGGGTCGCCGCGCGGCGGGCGCAGCACGTGCCGGAGCATGTCCGCCCAGGGGCCTGGACCGAGGGCCTCGGCGCCGACGACGTCGAAGGGCACTTCCCAGGACACCTTGGTCGCCAGTGCGCTGGCCACCAGGCAAGCCATGTCCTGCAGGTCAAGGGGGAAGTGGTCGATGAGCCCAAGCGTGCGTCGCACCACCCATGCGTCGGCCTCCGCCTGGGTGGGGATGTCACCGATGTCGACCAGGGCGGGCAGCCGGGCAACCCACTCCTTGACCGGCTCTGTCTCAAGCACGGGCGAGACCCACACCCCGGCACCGGCCGCCACCAGGGGATGCGGGCCGTCCAGCAGGCTCGCCGCGAACGCGGCCGCCTGTGCCGGTCCGGCTCCCAGCACGTCGGCCAGTGCGTCGCGGGCCCCGCCGTCGGTGAGCGGCGCGCACAGGGCCAGCACCAGCCATGCCCCGAGCGGCGACACCACGTGATGGCTCTGGCCAGCGTTTGCGTGCAGCCGACCGGCATAGCGGCCCAGGGCGGAGACCCATTCGCTGCTATCCACGACCCGTTCCTACCC
>DASYYE010000552.1:0-7566 GCA_035946955.1 Streptosporangiaceae bacterium
CAGCAGTCGCGATCTGGTACTTGGCACTCAACGCCGGAAGAAGGACCCTCTTCCCCGCCGCCAGACTCTGCTGGGGCGACAGTCCTGTCACGCTGATGTCCGGGATCGCAGCGTAGGCATAGGTGCGGTTGAAATTCACGCCGAAATGGGCTTTCGGGACCGGGAAGACGGCGATGGCCTCCCCATCCTGGAATTGCAGCGTCTTGAACCAGGACGTTTCGCCGGCGTAGTGGTAGCACTGGCCACTACAGTCCCGGAACCTCTCGGCTGGTGGGAGGGTCACCTCCACGTAGGGAGAAGTCTCCGGCCTGGTGGGTGGCAGTGGGACTGTGACGCCTGCGGGCAGTACCCCTGCGAGACTCACCGTGACCCGTATCTCGGGTCCGCCGGCGGAGTCCCGGTGACCGTGTAGGTGACCTGGCTGAGGTGCCCGCGTGCGGAAACCACCACGCTGGGCGAAGCGGGGATCGAGATCGCGGGCTCCGGCTGAGGGTAGACCACCTTGTACGCCACAACGATCACACCCAGGCCGGCGGCGACCACGACAGCGGGCAACCAGAACCTCTTCAACGCCCTGCGGCTGGGCGCACCGGGCCCAGTCGGTGCGGCGGTCTGCGTCACCGGGGGCGACTGCTCAGCCCGCCCGGCAGCGCCTGCCTCGGCCATCTGCCCTCCGTCCCCGACCCACGGCCGTTTCAAGATCATTAATTCGCCCGGCGGCGGGTGAGAGATGTGCGGTTGTGGCGTTTCGCCGCCGAAGCAGGGCGAAGCTCCGGTAAGACGGGGGTCTTCCTACAGATCCGCGCCCTGCCCGGAGCTTCGTCGTGAGCCAGTCTGCCATTGCCCTTGCTGATCGTGAGCCGGTTGTTCCACCGGTGCCGCCTTCGGGTGCTGGCGCTGGTGCCGGTGGTGACCTGCTGGAACTGTTCGGCCTGGTGGCAGATGGCCGGTCCGGGCAGGGCCGGGATCATCCGGTCGCGGCGGTGCTGGCGCTAGCCGCGGCGGCGGTTGTGGCGGGGATGAAGGGGTATACGGCGATCGCGGGCTGGGTCAGGGATGTCCCGCCGCCGGTGCTGGCGGATCTGTACATGCGGGCGGGTGCTAGCCCGGCGCGGCCGCCGTCGAAGGCGACGATCTGGCGGGTGGTCACCGACGCCGACGCTGAGGTCTTCGACGCCACGGTGGGCAGGTGGCTGATGAGCTGCCAGGCTGCCGGGGAGCAAGAATGCGCGGGCCGGGATGATCCGGCGGGGTTAGTGCCGGTCCGGCTGGACGGCAAGACGGTCCGGGGTGCGAAAGACGCTGAGGGTAACCAGCGGCATCTGCTGGCGGCACTGGCCGGGCCCGCCGCGCAGTCCCCGGTCATTGCCGCGCAGGCCGAGGTCGGGGCCAAGACCAATGAAGTGCCGATGGCCCCGGCCGTGCTCGGGCAGATCGATCTGAACGACAAGATCGTCACCGCCGATGCCCTGCACACGGTAAAGGCGACCGCCGAGTTCATCTGCGGTCACGGCGGGGAGTACGTCTTGCCGGTCAAGGAGAATCGCAAGGCCTTGTTCGACGCGCTCGATGCGCTGCCCTGGCATCAGGTCCCGGTCGCGCACACGGCCACCGACCGGGGCCACGGCCGGATCACCACCCGCACCATCCAGGTCATGCCCGCGCCGGAGGATCTGCCGTTCCCTTACGTCAGCCAGGTCCTGCTGATCGAGCGCTACGTCAGCGACCTGGCCGGTGACCCCCTGTCCGCCGTCGCCGCGCTCGGTGTCGCCAGCCCCGGCCCGGACCGCGCCAGCCCCGCCGGCCTGGCCCGCTACGTCCGCGGGCAGTGGGCGATTGAGTCCTTGCACTGGATCCGCGACACCCTCTGCCGAGAGGACGAATCCCGGGTCCGCACCCGGTCAGGGCCCAGGGTCATGGCCACGCTGAGGAATCTCGCCATCGGAGCCCTCCACCTGGCCGGGCGGCACGACACCACCGAAGCCACCCGCTGGGCCAGCCGGAACATGCACCGGCCCTTCGTCATCCTCGGACTCATCTCATCAGCTTGAAACGGCCCGTCCGCGCTCGCCGCCTGAAGGCCTGGCTCCGGTAAATTAACTGCCCTGACCCATAACGGTACCGGCCGTTTCACGATCGGATAGCGAGGGCAGGTGCAGGATCCGTTCATCTACACCAGCGACGACGTGCTGCGCATACCCGCCGCCCTCCCGGAAGACAGAGGCGGCGCCTGGTGGAACGAGTTCTTCGCAGACCGCGCCAGGCCGTGCCCGTTCTTCGTCGAATGGCCCGACGAGAACCTCGTTGCCTGGTTCGGCGAAGGCCTGCTCACCGCGGGACGCGTGCTCGAGCTGGGATGCGGGCACGGGCGGAACGCCACCTACCTGGCCAGCCTGGGATGCAGCGTCGACGCCGTTGACCTCTCGGCACAGGCGATCGAATGGGCCGCGGAGCGGGCGAAGCAGGCCGGCGTCCCGGTGGATTTCCAGTGCTGCTCCATCTTCGACGCGAAGTTCGCCGAAAGGTCCTGCGACCTGGTCTATGACTCGGGCTGCTTCCATCATCTTCCCCCGCACCGTCGCAAGGACTATGCCGAGCTCGTGCACAGGGCCCTGAAGCCAGGTGGCAGCTACGGACTGGTGTGCTTCCGGCCCGAGGGCGGCAGCGGCTTCACTGACCAGCAGGTTTATGAGCGGGCGAGTCTCGGCGGCGGCCTTGGCTACTCAGAAGACCAACTGCGCGCCCTGTGGGACAAGCCGCCTTTCTCCCTGCGCGTGCTCCGCCAGATGAAGAAGACAGACGGGCAGGGACCCTGCTTCGGTGAGGACTTCCTGTGGGCACTGCTGGCCACGAACGACGACGCCACTTGATCGCTACGGCGGTATCGAGGACGGCCCGCTCGCCCCGGCCTTCCCCGGTGACGTTCGCCCGACGGCAGATCCGGACCGCTCCGCCAGCTCCGTGCCCATCCCAGCGTGGTGCCCGCGCCAGGCCGCCGGCCAGGCGGAACATTCACCGGCCGTCCACCACCCCCGGACTCATCTAATGATCTTGAAACGGCCGTGGTCCCCGACCAGACCAACCCCAGCCACTCATGGACCAGTCTCACTGGCCCATGCTCCCCCAACTCCGACGGCGCTTTCCATGATCCGGTAGAGATTTCAGTCGCTACGACTGAAAAGTCTTCATGATCATGGATGGGGAGGGGTGCGGCCAGTTTTAATGGGTTGTTTATGGTGTGTCGTCCGTTTTTGGGCCTATGTTGTGCGGAGGCCAATTCCGGCGCAGGACGGGCACGGCACTGAGTAATGGCGGGTCACCTCGGCTGCTGCGCCTCCTGCTAGAGACGAGGTAGCAGCATGACCAGCCGTGCCCGTGTGCCCAGCCACGCCGCTTTGGTCAGGTGGAAGCCAAGGAAACGTGGGCCGGGCGCGGCATTGTGGGGCGCGGCGGTGACCACCGCGGCGCTGGTCGTGGTCGCCCTGGTCTCACCCGCGTTCGCCCAGGGCGGCGCACCCGGTGCGCCCGGGTCGGACGCCACGTGGAACGAGGCCAACCTGCAGGGCTTCGCGGACTCGCTCGGGGCCTCGTCCAAGGTCTGGTACACCCTCGCCAATGGCGCACTGGAGAACGTGTCCTACCCACAGACCGACACCCCGGACACGTTCGGCCTCCAGTACGCCGTCACCGACGGGTCCACATTCACCGGCACCGAGACCGCCGATGCCAGCCACGCCGTCTCGCTGGCGGACCCCACCTCGCTGGTCTGGCGGCAGGTCAACACCGCCACCAATGGGGACTGGGCGATCACCAAGACCTATGTCGCCGACCCGGCCCGCTCTGTCGTGCTCGTGCAGACGACATTCGACAACCGCAGCGCGGGCCCGCTCCAGCTCTACGCCGAATACCTGCCCCAACTGGACAACGACGGCATGGGAAACACCGGCGGCACGGACGCTGCCGGCGGCGACCTGGTGGCATCGAACGGCCCGGTCGCCAGCGCCCTGCGGGCCTCCACCGGGTTCACCCAGACGACCACGGGTTACGTGGGGTCGGTCAGCGACGGCAGCGCCCAGCTCGCGAGCAGTCACCAGCTCACGGCCACCTACTCGGCCGCGTCCAGCCCCGGGCACATCGTGCAGGTCGCCCAGGTCCCGGTAGCGGCCAGCGGGTCCACCACGTTCACGCTGGCACTGGGGTTCGGCCGCAGCCGGTCCGCCGCCACCTCGGCCGCGGCGGCGTCGCTGTCGGCCGGGTTCGGATCGCGGGAGAAGGCGTTCGAGTCCGCCTGGCACTCCTGGGTCAATGGGCTGCACGCCCCGCCCGCGTCCGTGACCGGCAGCAGCCGGCTCAAGGAGCAGTACTACGTCTCACTCATGGAACTCAAAGCGGACGAGGACAAGACCTTCACCGGCGGCTTCGTGGCGTCCCCCACGGTCCCCTGGGGCGCGAGCGTGAGCGCGGACACCCCCGGCGCCCACGGCTACCACGCGGTGTGGACGCGCGATGAGTACGAGATGGCCTCGGCGCTGCTCGCCGCCGGAGACGCCACCGACGCCAATGCCGCCCTCCAGTACATCTTCACCTACGAAGAAGAGCCGAACGGCGCGGTCAAGCAGAACACGTTCCTGAACGGGACGCCGGTGTTCGGCTCGCTGCAGATGGACGAGGTCGCGGACCCGATCATCTTGGCCTATCAGCTTGGCGCCACCGATGCCGCCGACTGGGGTCACATCGAGTCACTGGCCAACTTCCTGGTCGCCAACGGCCCCACCACACCCGAGGAACGCTGGGAAGAGACGGGCGGCTACTCGCCGGCGACCATGGCCGCGGAGGTCGCGGGCCTGCTCTGCGCGGCCGTCATCGCCCAGGACAACGGGGCGGCCGGGCTGGCCGCCACCTACCAGGCGACCGCCCAGTCGTGGGCGTCCCAGGTGGACGCCCGCACCTACACCTCGACCGGCCCCTACGGCAGCGGCGGCTACTTCCTGCGCATCACCCCCGACGGCAACCCGGACTCCGGTGCGTCGCTGGGCATCGCCAACGGCGGCGGCAGCCACGACGACCGGACCGTGGTCGACCCCAGCTTCCTCGAACTGGTCCGGCTGGGCGTCAAGGCCGTCAATGCGCCCGACATCACCAGCACGGTCTCGGTGGCCGACGCCGAGCTCGAGGTGTCCACCCCGGAGGGGCCGATCTGGCACCGCTACGACTTCGACGGCTACGGCGAGACGAGCACCGGCGGCGACTACACCGGCGTCGGCGAGGGCAACCCCTGGCCGGTGCTGACCGGTGAGCGCGGTGAGTACGACATCGCCAACGGCAACCTGAGCGGCGCCACCTCGATGCTGGCGGCCATGGCGGGCGCGGCCAACTCCAGCTACCAGGTCTCCGAGCAGGTCTGGGGCGGCGCCAGCGGCACGGGCGGGTTCACGTTCGGCCGGCCTGACAACTCCGCCACCCCACTCATGTGGGCGATGGCCCAGTACGTGCGGCTGGCCATCGACATCTCTGCGGGCGCAGTGCTGGACACCCCGGCGGTGGTCACCCAGTGCCTGCAGCAGGGCAGCTGCCCGGTGGGCGAGCCGGTGACGGAAACCGTGAACGTCTCGGTCCCGGTCAGTACCGACGCCGCGGCCAGCACCGTCTACCTGGCGGGCAACCTGTCCGCCCTGGGTCTCGGCCAGCCCGACTGGGCGTCGGCAGGCATCCCCATGACACGGGTCAATACCGACACCTGGACAGCCACCATCCAGGCAGCCGCAGGCACCACGCTGTCCTACAAATACGACGTGGGCGGCACCTTCGCCAATGTCGAGAAGGACGCCAACTGCGCGGACACCGGCAACCGGACCATGACCGTGGACGGCGGCACGGTGAACGACACGGTGGCCAACTGGGGCGGCCCAGGCACGTGCGGGGACTCCACGGCGGTCATCAACGTGACCGTGCCCCCGGACACGCCCAGCAATGGCACGGTCTACCTGTCCGGGGGCTACGACGCGCTCGGCACCGGCATCCCGGCCAGCGCGGACTGGAATACCACCGACTTCCCAATGACCCAGACCGGCCCGGACACATGGTCGCTCACCATCACCGGCGTGCCAGTCAGCGACCTGGCGTACAAGTTCAACCTCGGCAGCTGGAACAGTGTCGAGGAGAGCGCCTCCTGCGGCGGCACACCCAACCGCGACTTCAGCTTCAGCACGCCAGACGCGTCCTTCACCGCCAATGACACCGTGGCCGCCTGGCGCGGCCTGGGCGGCTGCTGACAGCCCTCCGTATAGACACAGCTGACTCTCCGCGCAGGCGCAGTTGACCGGCGACGCGGGGACGGGTCAGTGTGTGTATCGGTCACTGTCCGGAAAAAACACGATGTGCGCATCTGGAGGCAGCCTTGACATCGCACACTTGGTCCTTACCGTCCGGTTGGCTGACGCGGGCCGCGGCGGTGACCGCCGCCTGCCTGGCAGCGCTGTCGGTCGGCACCAGCGCTGCCACCGCAGCTCCTGCCAAACCCGCAGCACCGGAGTCACCACAGGTGATCAACGCGAGCCTCACCGGTGTCTCCTGCTCGAGCACCACGTCCTGCATGGCTGTCGGCTGGTTCCAGGGGTCCGTGCCGGGGACTTCGGCGTACGAGCAGCAGACCCTGACCGAGTCCTGGAACGGGACCACGTGGGCGGTGGTCCACTCGCCGACACCTGGCCCGTCCAGCGATGGCGCTGTGCTGAATGCCGTGTCGTGCGCCAGCAGCAGCAACTGCATGGCCGTGGGTGACCGGTTGGTCACGCGCACCCAGACCGGTGGCATCTACGTGGTCGACAAGCCGCTCGCCGAGGCGTGGAACGGCCACAAGTGGTCCGTGGTGCCCACCGCCAAGCTCGCATACATCGGCGCCAGCCTCAACGGCGTGGCCTGCCTCAGCTCGTCGAGCTGCATTGCGGTGGGCAACGAGGGCACCGTGCCAAAGCCCTACCTGCTCACGCTTGCCGAGGCGTGGAACGGCACCGCCTGGAAGTCCGTGGCAACCCCGCGGCCGGTGACGCGCGGCGGCACTTCCCTCTCCGCGGTGTCGTGCGCAAGCTCCACCGCCTGTATGGCCGTTGGCTACGACGGCTTCAACTACGGGACCGGCGCCGAGGCCACGCTCGCCGAGCATTGGGACGGCACCGCCTGGGACCGGCTGAGTACGCCGACGCCAAACGCCAACGGCTCGCTGAACGGCGTGACGTGTGTTGCGGTACATGCGTGCCTGGCCGTGGGCAGCCACGCCGGGAAAGGCAACCGGGCCACCGGGACCCTCAGTGAGCAGTGGCAGGGCACCGGGTGGAAGGTGCAGCCCACCCCCGACCCCGCCACGGCGAACTTCGCCGACCTTGACAGCATCTCCTGCACCGGCCCCACGGCCTGCATGGCCACCGGAGGCGGAGCAGCCGAAGAGGGTGAGTCCGGGCTGACCGTGGCACAGGTCTGGAACGGGATGACCTGGCGGCTGCTGAAGTCACCCGCTCCTGGGTCCTACAGCGATGAGCTCTTCGGGGTCTCCTGTGCCAGCGCTTCGGC
>DASYYE010000553.1:0-13827 GCA_035946955.1 Streptosporangiaceae bacterium
CCCACGCCCCGCCGCCGGTGCACCAGACGTTCGAGGGCCCAAACTTCGTGGTCTGCTCGTTCTGCCCGCGCCCGCTTGACTTCGACCCTGCTGCCGTGCCCATCCCCTACAACCACCACAACGTGGACTCCGACGAGATGATGTTCTACGTCGGTGGCGACTACAGCGCCCGGAAGGGGTCGGGCGTGGGTGTCGGCTCGATCACGCTTCACCCGTCGGGCTTCACCCATGGCCCCCAGCCCGGCGCTGTGGAAGCGGCCGTGGCGGGCCTGGCCAGCGGCAAGACCACCACTGATGAGACCGCCGTAATGATCGACACCTTCCGCCCGCTCAGCCTGGGCCCGGCTGCCCGCCGTGCCGATGATCCCGAGTACCCCTGGAGCTGGGCGAGGGCGGCCCAGCGCTGAGCACGGCCGCCCTCACGCCTTCGGTCTAGGCCCTCGTCTCTGCGGGCAGGTAGGGCACGGGCTCGCGGTGGAACCCGGACGGCACCGTCATATGGAGCTCCCAGTACCGCAGCACGAGCGCTGTGCGCTGCCGAGGTGCCAGCAGGCCCAGGTTCCTCACCAGCGCGTCGCGCAGGTCCACCGTGCCGACCGGGTCGGTGCTGGCCACCTCGCCGAACTCGCGGGACAGCAGCGGCAGCCTGGCCCGCCAGGCCCTCCGTTTCCGCCAGCCATCGGCGGCGAGGTTGTAGAGGATGCGCCGCAGGTACCCCTCGGGGTCGGACTCGACCCGGCGCCAGTTCCGCAGCAGCCGTTCCAGTGCGGCCTGCAACAGATCCTCGCCGTCCTGCCGGCTTCCGGTGAGTGCCATCGCGGCCCGCATCAGGTGACCACCCCGCTCGGCCAGCAGCCGTTCGAGGTCGCCTGCGGCCGGACGTGCAGGGCTCGTTGGGTTCTGGTGAGGTCTCACGCCACCGCCTCTCTCTCGTCTGCCAAGGACGATGCTGAGGCCGTAACTGCTGCATGGTGGCGTGATCCCGCCAATGGCGGCCCTCGTACCGGCTGGGAGGGCGTGTGCCGGGCGTGAGCGGCGCCCGTCCCGGAGCGGGGCCTCCGGGACGGGCGCCAGGCGTGTCTGGCACGGACACGCCGTCTATGAGCCTGCGTCAGCGGGTCACGGCAGGCCGCCTGTCATCGCGTTGAGCAGCGTCGAGCCTGAGTCGTCGTCCAGGCTGAACGCGAAGACTCCGCCAAGGCCCTGGCTCTGGACGTAGGAGTCCGCGGCAGCAATGGACTGCGGTGTCTCACCGGTGTAGAAGTTGCTGCCGTCATAGATCCAGGAACTGTCGGTCACCGAGTCGAAGAAGTTGTCACTGGAGTTGCCGGCCAGGCCCGCCGACACCAGTTCCTTGTAGTCGGCGACTCCGGCCGTCTGGCTGAAACTGAACGCCGCACTCGGCCCGCTCGCCGACTGGTACAGCCCGTGGTCCGAGCCCGCTGGCACGCCGGTCCAGCCGCGCCAGTACCAGGGGATCCCCAGGTCGATCTTGCTGGCCGGGAACCCACCGGGGATGTTGTAGTCCGGCAGGCCCGTCGTGTAGGCCTTGATCGCTGTGTCGACGTTGTACTTCTCGTTGCCTGGCGGGACCACCGGGCTGGGGTCGCTGGGCGAGTTGTGCAGCGGAGCCTGGAAGTTGCTGCTCTTCTCCCACGCGCCGTGCATGTCGTAGGTCATGACGTCGCCGAAGTCCAGGTACTGGCCGATCTTGCTGGTCTGGATCAGGTCGATCTTGTCCTGGCCGGAGGGCAGCGCCGCAGACAGCTCGTAGTAGCGGCCAGTCTGCTGGCCGTAGGCGGTCAACTCGTTACGGAACTCCTGCAGCAGCAGTGTGTAGTTGGCGGTGTCCGCTGCGCTGTAGTGGTTGCCCGGGTGCCCGTTCGGGGAACCCGGGTACTCCCAGTCGATGTCGAACCCGTCGAAGATGCCCGCGGCTGAGGCGGCTCCGCCGTGCGGGTCGCCCTGTACGCCGGTGGGCAGGTTGCCCTGCAGGAACATGCTGATGCAGGACGACACGAACTTCTGCCGGGAGGCGGCCGTCGCGGCCACGTCGGAGAAGTACTTCGAGTAGGTCCAGCCGCCGATGGACAGCAGGATCTTCAGGTTCGGGTACTTGGCCTTGAGTTCGCGCAGCTGGTTGAAGTTGCCGGCCAGCGGCTGGCTCCAGACGTCGCTGCTGCCGTCCACGCTGTTGCCGCTGTAGCCCTTCTGGTAGTCCGCGTAGGCGTCGCCCGCGCCGTCACCCGCGTTCGGGTCATTGTCGTTGCTGCTGTCGGCCGCCTTGATCGTCTCGAAGCAGGTGAGGTTGTTCGGGTCGATGTTCTCGAAGTCGTAGATGACCGTGGTCAGCTTGGACGCCGCCCCGCTGGATGCGATGTTCTGCGGGTAGTAGGCGTTGCCGTAGATCGACCACTGGTCGAAGTAGGCGACCTTCCGGTGCGCCGGGTTGACCGCCGTGGCTGTGGTGACCGAGACGGGGGAGGACTGGCCGGAGCTGTACCCGGCCTGGTCGTAGGCCTGGACAGTGAACGAGTACGAGGTGGACGGCAGCAGGTCGCTGACGGTCACGCTGGTGCCCATGGACGTGGCCACGATGTTCGAGCCCTCATACACGTGGTAGACGGCCTGGTCGCCGGTGCCGGAGGAGTCGGACGACGCGTTCCAGGCCAGCGTGACCGATCCGCTGCCGGTGAAGGTCACGTGCACCCCACCGGGGGTGGAGACCATGCTGGGTGCCGAGGTCGTGGCGCTCACCGCGGTGCTCTGCGGTCCCGTGCCCACCGAGTTCACCCCAGCCACGGTGAACGAGTACGAGGTCGAGCTCGCCAGCCCGCTCACGGTCGCAGAGGTGGTCGTGGACGTGGTGGCCAGCGTCCCGTTCTCGTACACGTTGTAGCTGGTGACCGTGCCGGATGGGGCGGTCCACGACAGGGAGACCGAACTCGACGTCGTGCCGGTCACGGTCAGCCCGGTCGGTGCGCCTGGTGGGGAGCCACCGCCCCCACTGGACTGTGTGGTGGCGGTCACCGAGCTGGACTGCGGTGATTCGCCCGACGTGTTGGTGGCCGTGACCGCGAACGTGTAGCTGGTGCCCGGGGACAGGCCTGACACAGTGAACGACGTGCCAGTGGTCGAGGCGACCTTGGCGCCGCCCTGGTAGATGTTGTAGCCGGTCACGGTCCCGCTGGGTGCTACCCAGGACAGGGAGACCGAGGTCTGGGTGGTGCCGGTCACCGCCAGCCCGGTGGGCGCGCCCGGTGGCGAACCACCGCCCCCGCCAGCGGGCCCGGTCAGCGACACGTCATCGGCATAGTAGGTGCCCTGCGCATACCACCCGTGCAGGTACACCGTGACCGAGGTGGTGGACGCGCCGGTGGTGAACGAGGTGGAGAGCTGCTGCCAGCTGGTCGCCGACGGGGTCCAGTTGCTGGTGTCACTGGTACCCGTGCCCGAGTCGCCGAGGAAGACGTAGTTGCCCTCGACCCAGGCGGTGAGGGTGTAGTTCGAACTGGGTGCCACGGACACCACCTGTGAGCACTGGGCGGTGTCGGAGCTTGTGGCTGCCCCGGCCAGCGCAAACGAGCCCGAATGCACCGGGCTCGTCACCGCACTGTCATCACTCAGGCATGACCAGCCGGACAGGTTGCCGGTCTCGAACCCAGGGTTGGTGATGAGGTTTGTGGCCGCGGACGCGGCGCTCAGTGGTGCTATTGCCGCCATCCCGGCCAGCAGCACGCTGGCTGTCAGGGATGCGGCGAGCCGAGAGAGTGGAAACACGGCCTCTTGTCCTTTGCCTGACTGTGTGCGGTGACGCCTATGTGCGGGCCGGAGCAGGTCTCGGCCGCGCAGGAAGCCAGCAGGCCAGCGACCACGGGGACGGCGTGACACGCGGGCCGGACTGGCGGAGGAACGGTGCGTAGCGGGTGGACGTCATTGTCTGGCTGACCGACCTGAGTGGTCTAAACTATTAAGAAAGTTTCCTATTAGTTATATGGAAAGCGTAGGCATCCCGGGATCCGCAGTCAAGAGCGTGCCCGGAATGTCCGTGGTCACCAGAGGGCTGCGGCCCGGACCACACGGTGCTGGTGGGCATGGGTGGTGGGTTTTAAGAAAAGACTCTTGAAAACCCACCCCCATGGGGCCGACGCGGCCGCTTCCATGATCACCGCAATCATGGATGTACGGTCAAGGACAAAAGGGTGGCCCGCGGCAAACCCACCACCCTGTCCACCAAGATCGTTGTGCGCTGGCGGACAAAAGAACGTCCCACGCCAAGAGCCACAACGATCATCACAGTGATCGTTGTGCGCTGGCGGACAAAAGATTGTCCGTGACGGTACATTCATCCCCGGGTGACGCGATAACAGCAAGAGATGGCGTGGCGCAAGCGGGTGTTTGGGGCCGGGGTGGCGGCCGACTGAAATGCTGTTGAGTCGGCCTGGTGGCTGGACGGTAGCCTTGCGGGCGTGACCCTGCACCTCCACGACACCGCCACCCGCACCGTCCGCGACTTCCGCCCCTTGGCGGAGGGCAAGGCTTCGGTGTACCTGTGTGGCGCCACCGTGCAGGCGCCGCCCCACATCGGCCACATCAGGTCCGGGGTGACCTTTGACGTGCTCGTCCGCTGGCTGCGGGCCAGCGGCTACGAGACCACCTTCTGCCGCAACGTCACCGACATCGATGACAAGATCATCCGGGTCGCCGCCGCCGAGGACGTTGCCTGGTGGCGGGTCGCGCAGCGCAACGAGCGGGCGTTCGGCCGGGCCTATGACCTCCTCGGTTGCCTGCCCCCGGATGTCGAGCCCAGGGCCACCGGCCATATCCCGGAGATGGTGACCCTCATGCAGCGGCTGATCGAGCGCGGGCACGCCTATGCCGCCGGTGGTGACGTGTACTTCGACGTCGCCTCCTACCCGCACTACGGCGAGCTGTCCGGGCAGCGGCTCGACCACATGCGGGCCGCGGACGATTGCGACACCACCGACGCCAAACGAGACCCCCGCGACTTCACGCTCTGGAAGGGCGCCAAACCCGGTGAACCGTCCTGGGACACGCCTTGGGGCCCGGGCCGCCCAGGCTGGCACCTTGAGTGCTCGGCCATGGCGACCAAGTACCTCGGCCCCACCTTTGACATCCACGCGGGCGGGATCGACCTGGTCTTTCCCCACCACGAGAACGAACTCGCCCAGTCGCACGCTGCCGGGGACGGATTCGCCCAGTACTGGCTGCACAACGGCATGCTGAACGTGTCCGGCGAGAAGATGAGCAAGTCACTCGGGAACTCCATGCTCGTCGAGACCCTGGCCGCCCAGGTGCGCCCGGTGGAGCTGCGCTACTACCTTGGCCAGGCGCACTACCGCTCCAACCTGGAGTACTCACCCGATTCGCTCGCCGAGGCCGCTGCCGCCTACCAGGGCATCGAGGGTTTCGTGACCCGCGCGGCACAGGTGACGGCCGGTTCCCCCGCCGCGCAGCCAGCGGAGGGTGAGGCTGTTACGCGCGCGGTGGTGCCCGCCGAGTTCGCCACCGCACTGGACGACGACCTCAGCGTCCCGCATGCGCTGGCGGTCGTGCACAACCGCGTGCGTGAAGGCAACACCGCGCTGGCTTCCGGCGACCACCTCGCGGTCGGCCAGTCGCTGGCGAGCGTGCGGGCGATGCTGTCAGTGCTCGGCCTGGACCCGCTGTCACAGCCGTGGCAGGATCGGGCCGGCCAGACCGACCAGACCGCGGTCGTCCAGGCCCTCGCCGAGATGGCCCTCGCGCAGCGCGAGGCCGCGCGGCAGCGCCGCGACTACGCGGCCGCCGATGCCATCCGTGATTCCCTCAACGCCGCTGGCGTGCTGATCGAGGACACTCCCGACGGCCCCCGGTGGGTGCTCAAGCGATGACAGCCGCTCCTAAGCCGGGTCGGCCGTCTGAAAGGGTGGCCCGGTGAGCAACAGTGGCGGCGGCCGCGCCAAGTCCGGCAAGCCCCGTCCTGGCTCCGGCGGCCAAGGCCGCCGGAAGCTGGACGGCAAAGGCCCTACTCCCGCGGCGCACCTGCGTCCGGGGCACCCCGCACAGCTCCGGGCCACACGAGCCGCGTCCAAACGCAGGGGTGCCGCAGGCGGCGAGGCTGCCCGTGACGAGTTCGGTGGTGGTGGCGGCACTGGCCAGCGCGGCCGTTTCGGCGGTGAGGGCACCCGTGGGGCCAGCCGTGACGACGGAGGCGGGCCCCGCGGCCGGTTTGGGGGAAAGGGATCCGAGGGTTCCCGGGAGCGGCCCAGCAGCGGTGCGGGGGGCGGACGTCTGCGTGACCGAGCCGGTGATGGTGCCGGAGGTGGCGCTCGCGGCCGTTCGGCAGGGAGGGCAGCGCCGGGCCAGGCGGGGCCCTACACCGCGCCGGAGGGGCGCAGCCGTGGTGCGGGTGAGGCGCCCGAGGTCGTGGCCGGGCGCAATGCCGTGCTGGAGGCTCTGCGAGCCGGTGTGCCCGCGACCGCCCTGTACGCCGGGTCGCGCCGCGACGCCGACGACCGGGTGCGTGAGGCGATAGCGCTGGCTGCCGACGCCGGGATCCCGATGATCGAGACCGGGCGGGCCGAGATGGACCGGCTGACCGGGCTCGCGGTCCACCAGGGCCTGGCGTTGCGTGTCCGCCCCTATGACTACGCGCACCCCGCCGACCTCAGCGCCCAGGCGGCCGCGGTCGGTCAGCCAGCGCTGATCGTCGCGCTCGACGGCGTGACCGACCCGCGCAACCTGGGTGCGATCGCGCGGTCGGTCGCCGCGTTCGGGGGGCACGGGATCGTGGTCCCAACCAGGCGTTCGGCCGGGGTGAGCGCTGGCACCTGGAAGGCTTCCGCGGGCGCGCTGGCCAAAGTGCGGGTCGCTCAGACTCCCAACCTCGCCCGTGCCCTGGTCAGCTACCAGGAGGAACAACTGTTCGTCGTCGGCTTGGACGCGGCCGGGACCACCTCGGTCCGAGATCTCGACATCGCGGTCTCACCCATGGTCCTGGTGGTCGGTTCCGAGGGCCGTGGCTTGTCCCGTCTGGTCATGCAACGGTGTGACCTGCTGGCCCGTATCCCCATGGCCGCTGGCCCGGGGTCGCTGAACGCGGCGGTCGCGGCCGGCATCGCACTGCACGAGGTGGCCGCCCGGCGTGCGGCCGGAACCTGACACTTACGGACTTTCTGTACGTGGTCCAGCAGCCCGGTTTCACGTTGAACGCTCCGCGCGGCCATGCCCTGGCGTGGCAGGGTACCGGCGGCCACGGCCCGAGGGCCTTGGCCTGTGACGGCCAGACGGCGGTCCCAGGTAACACTCAAAGTTTCGAGTGAATATTTGATAATCGCTTCTATAATCGAGAGATGCTCGCTGCTATCCAGGGTTCACTGCTCACGGAGGCGGACGGGCCGTCCGCCGGGCCTGCGCCGCTGGCGGTGCAACGGACACCGCTGGCGCGCGGGGCGTGGGTGGATTTCCAGCCCGGCTGGTTCGCGGACGCCGACGCGGTGTTCGGGCGACTGCTTGGCGCTGTGCCCTGGCGGGCGGAGCGGCGGGTCATGTACGACAAGGTCGTTGACGTTCCCCGGCTGCTCTGCTTCTACGGGGAGGGACAGGCCCTGCCCGGCCCGGCGCTGACCGCTGCCAGGGACGCGCTGAGCAGGCACTACTGGCCTGAATTGGGCGAACCACTGTGTACCGCCGGGCTGTGCCTGTACCGGGACGGCCGTGACAGTGTGGCCTGGCACGGCGACACAACCGGTCGCGGCGCGACGCAGGACACGGTGGTGGCGATCATCTCACTGGGCACACCCCGGCTGCTGACGCTGCGGCCGCGAGGCGGCGGGGGCCACACGTTGCGTTTCGAGCTTGGCCATGGGGATCTGCTGGTCATGGGCGGGAGCTGCCAGCGCACCTGGGAACATGCCATCCCGAAGAGCCGGCGCGTGAGCGGGACCAGGATCAGCGTGCAGTTCCGGGCCAGCGGCGTGCGCTGATCACAAGACGACCAACGCGGCACCGAGGACGCACAGCGCCGCGCCCAGCCAGACCCTCTTGCCGGGCCGGTCACGGGCGATCAGCACCCCGAACACGATGGACAGCTCTCGCAGGGTCGCCACCGGCGCGGCCGGCGCCCGCTGGAATGCGAACAGGACCAGCAGGTAGGCCGCGATCGTGCCGACCCCGACGCCCGCCCCCGTGGGGGCCGCCGCCCGCAACCGCTGCCAGCCCGGCCGGGCAGCCACCAGCAGGACCATGGCTGCCACGGCCATCACCGCGCCGAGGTACCCGACTGGCGAGGCAACCCGGACTGCACGAGCGTCGATCACCGAGTAGGTGGCGATGGCCAGGCCCGTCAAGCCAGCGAACATCATCGCCCGGCCACGTCCCTTCGCCAGGCCGACCTGGGAGATCACCGCGAGCCCAAGGCCGAGCGTCAGCGACCCACCGACCCGTGCGGCGTCGAGTACCTGCCCGAGCACCACCGCGCCGCCGAGCGTGACGAGGAAGGGCGCGACCCCCCGGGCCACCGGGTAGGTGAGCGACAGCTCACCGCGCTGGTACGCGGCGGTCAGCAGCAGGAAGTAGGCGGCCTCCGCAGCTCCGGACAACAGCACCAGCGGCCACGCCCGGGCCGGTGGTGCGGCGATGGCAGCGGGCAGCAGGAGCACGGCCCCCACCACAGTGCCGACAGTCGCGGTGGCCAGGCGGTCGGTGCTGCCGTGCAGCATTCGGTTCCACACCGCATGGACCACGGCCGCACTCAGCACCAGTGCGATCGCGACCCCGCTCACCGCGTCACCAGTTCACCTGGAGCGCTGTTGGGGTACGGCCTGCAGCGTGATGGGTGTCGATGACACGATCATGCCTGCAGTGGTGCTGCCCTGCGTCGCAGTGCCGTGGATACAATCGCCGCGCGAGGCCGCACGTCGGTGTCCACGTGGGAGGGACTGATGAGCGGAACACGTCTGGGTTTCACCGTTGGCCCGCTGACCTGCCGGGTCGTCGCCGACGGCGTGGCGTCGTATGAGACGCAGGACCTGTACTCCAGCGTCCCGGCGGAAGAGACCGGGCCCCCACTCCGGCCATTGCTGAACGACGAGGGCATGCTGCCTGTCCCCTACCACCCGCTGCTGGTGGAGACCCCGGACGGGCCCGCCCTCATCGACACCGGCGCTGGAGCCGTCCTGGCGCAGGAGTGGGGGGAGCCGGTCGGCCAACTGCGCGACGCGCTCGTTGTCGCGGGCGTAGCTCCCGAGGACATCCGCCTCGTGCTCATCTCGCATGCGCACCCCGACCATGTCGGTGGCCTGACCGTCGAGGACGGACCCGGCCGCCGCCTGGTCTTCCCCAATGCCCGGCACATCATCTCGCGGACTGAGTTCGAGTTCTGGACCGCGGACCCGCCGCCGCCGGACTGGGCAGACATGGCTGAGCTGGCCAGGCTGCACCTGGTCCCTGTCGAGCGGGGCGGAATGCTGGAGCTCGTCGATGGTGAGCAGGAGGTCGCGCCGGGGATCGCTGTCATCCCCGCGCCTGGCCACACTCCCGGCCATGTCGCGTTCTCGCTGTCTGCGAGTTCGCAGGCGGCTGTGTTCGTGGCCGACGCGGTGCTCGGGGAACTCAACTTCACGTTCCCGGACTGGACCTCACACCTCGACGTCGACCAGGCGGAAGCGGCGCGCTCGCGGCGGCGGCTGCTCGACGAGGCCGCCCGCGCCCAGAGCACGGTCGTGGGCTACCACCTGTGGGAGCCAGGGACCGTGGAGCGGCACAACGGTGCGTACCACTGGCACCCCGGGGGCTAGCGGGAAGGGGTCACGATTCCGCGACTCAGCGAAGGTTGGGCTACCATGCACCGAGCCTTGTGCCGGTGTAGCTCAGTTGGCAGAGCGGCCGTCTTGTAAACGGCAGGTCAGCGGTTCGATCCCGCTCACCGGCTCCACGTTCTCGCCTCGGCGCGGAATGCCCCCATCGCCACCCTGGACACCGGGCCCGCATGGCCGACGTCACACAGATGTCACGTCCAGGCGTTACGGTGCGGGGCCGGGCAACAGAGACGAAAGCGCGGTGGCGTCAGTGAAGCTACGGGTGACGTGGCGGTAGGGTGGCCGACCGTGCGGCGGGTGTCGGTGGTGGGCGTGTCGGGGTCGGGGAAGTCCAGGGTGGCCCGCGAGCTTGCGGCGCGGCTGTCAGTTCCGCATGTCGAGCTGGATGCGATCTATCATCAGCCTGGCTGGGCGGGCCTGCCCGTGGCGGAGTTCCGGTCCCGGGTCGCGGACCTGGTGGCTGGCCAGGGGTGGGTCATCGACGGCAATTACAGTGCTGTGCAGTCCTTGGTCTGGCAGCACGCCGACACGGTGATCTGGCTGGATCTGCCACGCCGGGTGTTTATGAGCCGGATTATCTGGCGGACTGTCCGCAGGGTTCTGTTCCATGAGGAGCTGTGGAACGGCAACCGGGAGCGGCTGGGGAATCTGCTGAGCTGGAACCCCGGCAAGTCGGTGATCTCCTGGGCCTGGCATCACTACCCGGTCTACCGGCAGCGGTATGCGGCGGCGGCCGCTGATCCGCTGTATGGGCACCTGATCTTCATCCACATCACCAGCCAGGCCGGAGCTGACCAGCTGCTCGCAGCGCACCAGCAGGAGGCTTCCCCTGGGGGTTGCTGATCACCTGGACTGAGCTGATGGCAGAGCGGTTACGGTTCGTGAGATCGATGATGATGAGGGGCAGCGGCTGCTGCGGATCGTGTGCAGGGGCACAGGGCCGGTGGTGACCTGGCGGCGGGCGCAGGTGGTGCTGCTGCCGGCTGCTCAGGGCATGGATGCCGCCCGGACCGCGGGGGTGCCGCCCAGCAGCGAGGACCGGGTGCGGGATGTGATCCGCAACTTCAATGCTGATGGGTGGCAACGACGTGATCCAGGTGGACGCGGCGCGGGAGGTACCTTCCACGGGCGGCCTGTGACCGCTGGGCATGTCTACACCATCGCGGGCATGTTATGCGCGCCGAGCGACGATACCGGTCACAGCCCAGAGCAGGCCGAGTATGACCCCTCCTATCGCTGCGAAGAGACTTAGCTCTTTCACATGAAGAATGGCAAGAATAGCCACGGTAGAGCCGTAACAAAGACTGATGATACCCAGAAGCTTTCTGTACGCTTTTGTGTTCATCCCACGGATCGTAGGCCCCAGCAGGGCAGCGGCACATCAACCGATCGATGGACATCGCGCGCCCGCCGTATCGCGACAGCACTGCTGGTCGGAGCTTGGCCCGATCTGTCCGGGCGACGGCCGGGCCACTGTCACCACGGCCAGGGTGGAACGGGTCTGAAGGCCGGCTGACGGGGCCTCAGCAACCGTCTCACAGGCTCAGCCCTGGCCAGCCCGCCACACGCTTAGCCACCCCGGAGGGCCATCGTGGTCTTGCCGGTGCGTTCGCGGAGGAGGACGCGCAGCGTGTTGGGGTGCTCGTAGCCGACTCTCCGGGCGATGGTCTCCAGAGACAACTCGGTGGTGCGCAGCAAGTGGGAAGCCTGTTCGACCCTGAGGTCCTGGATGAAGCGGATAGGCGAGGTTCCCAGCGTGCGCTGGATCGAGCGTTGCAGCGTGCGGCTGCTGACACCGATGGCTGTGGCGGCGTCGGGGATGCTGATGGGCTCGGCCATGCGTTCGCGGACCCAGCGTTCGAACGCCGCGACGGTGGGATGGCTGTGTGCCAGGGCACTGGGGATGGTGTAGGAGGATTGTGATGGGCGTTCGTCGACCACCAGGTAGCGGGCCACCAGGTCGGCCAGTGCGGGGCTGCGCTCCCGGACGATCGCCAGGGCGAGGTCAACGTGTCCGAAGGCCGCGCCTGCGGTAGTGACGCCGTCCGAGGCGATGACCATCCGGCTCTGATCGAGATGGACCCCTGGGTACCTTGCACGGAAGACCGGCGCCAGCCACCAGGTTGTCGTCGCGCGCAGACCGTCCAGGACTCCCGTCTCGGCTAGCAGGAAGGTTCCGGTGCAGGCCGAGGCGATCGCGATGCCCCGTTCACGGGTTCTTGTGATCAGGTTCCGGATAGGGAGCAACTGGTCATCACTGACGCGGTCGAGTAGCACCGCGGGTCGGCGTTCCGCCAGGGCGGGGACGATCAGCAGGTCCGCTGCCGCGGCGTTCGCGAGGGGTTCGGCGGCGACTAGGTGTCCGGCTCCGGTGCGTACGTGGGGCTGGAGGCCGACCGTGGTCACGCTCCAAGACGGTGGTCCGGAGATCTCCTCGCCCATCGCGCTGGCTTCCTCGCCCATCGCATTGGCGCCGTCCAGTACGTCGAGGATTGCCGCGAGGCCGGAGTCGAACACCTCGTCGTAGACCAGAACCGCTACCTTCATGGCGAAAACACTATCAATGATGTCGTTTCCGCCACTGATGTGGTTACTGATCAGCGACATAGGTTCGCCGTGTGCCGGAGGTCCGGCGACTTTCTCAGACTAGGGGTGACCACGATGAAGATCGGTCTGCTGGCGCGTATCGAGGCCAAGCCCGAGTACGCCGACAAGGTCGAGGCGATGCTACGCGAGGCGGCGGCATTGGCCAAGCAGGAGGAGTACACAGTGACCTGGTTCTCGTTCCGCCTCGACGCCACCACATTCGGGGTGTTCGACACGTTCGAGGACGAGCAGGGGCGCCAGGGCCATCTGGGAGGCAAGATCGCCGCCGCGCTCATGGATGCTGCGGAGACCATGCTCAGTTCGGCTCCGGTCATCACCCCCGTGGACCTGCTCGGAGTCAAGGTCTCCTGACGGGGGCCCATGGGCCACCCTGGCAAGATCTTGTCCGAGGCATGCAAAACTGCGCACCGGCCCATCCGGGACTGGCGAAGGACCGGTGCTCCACGGCGGCAGTAACACAGGGACGGCCACAGCGGCCGTCAGGCCAGGTCGTCGAGCCTTCCGGCCTTGATACTGCCCACCAGGGACTGCCATTGCGCGGGTGTCCAGCGAAGCATGTGGCCACGGGGCTCCGCTGAGTCCCGTACGAGGATCATCCCGTCGTCGCTGCTGCCTACTTCCAGGCATTCCGACGAAGCACAGAAGCTGGCCTTCCGCCATGCAGGCTGCGCTGCCTGCCTGGCTAGGTCTGATGGCATGGTAAGTGTGCCTCTCCCGTTCAAGGAAAAGCGCGACCGCCCAGCCAGGTACCTGGCCGGGCGGCAGCGTCTATCCGGTCAAATGGAAAAGAGCTACCGCCGCTCAGCGTCCCTCACCCTGCTGAGCGGTAGTTAGCGATCATCGCGGACATCTTGTCACGTGTCTCGTCGTCACTCCAGGCCATTGCACGCAAAGTCCTAAAAGTCACGTTATATACCTCGATGTCGTGCGAATCATCCAGGTATTGGTCTTCGGTCAGCCCTTCGATAAAGACGACATCGGAGACCGTGGGCTGGGCGAACCGCAAGATGATGAACTTGTTGTTCCCAGCGGGGAGCGCTCCAGCACTGTAGGGGATCACCCGGATGCTGACGTGGGGGAGTTGAGACAGCTCAACCAGTCGTTCGAGCTGCGTGGCCATGGTGTCGGGGCTGCCGACGACGCGGTGCAGCACTGACTCGTCCATGGCCGTTTCGAAGCGCGGGGCGCGCTCGGAGTAGAGGAGTTGCTGGCGGAGGATCCTCGCGTCCACGCTCTGTTCGACGATGTCGGGCGACCAGCGCGGTACCGCCCCGTGCGCCACGGCCCGTGCGTAGTCGAGTGTCTGCAGCAGACCGGGGATGTAGCCCAGGCCGAAGTCGCTGATCGAGGCCGCCGCAGCTTCCAGCCCGACGTACTCGCTATAGGACAGGGCCTGCCA
>DASYYE010000554.1:0-4626 GCA_035946955.1 Streptosporangiaceae bacterium
ACGTCGATGTTGGCGTAAGGGACCCGGTGGGCGGCGAGGAACCTCTTCACCCGCTTGCAGTGCGGGCACCAGGAGACTCCATACAGGGTGAGGAGCGCGTCATCGGCGGTCGTCATCATCAGCCTCCGCTGGTCTAGTGCGGCTCGCCGCTGGTTCGCGGGCTTACAGTGTCCAGCCTGTGCAGGGTCTTGGCCAGGTCGCCGCAGAAGACCGACCGCCCGCTCGCCCGCGACCCGCCCTGGACCAGACCTGCTGGATAGTGCTGTAGTCGATCACCACGATTCCCTCCTGCTGGAGGAGCTCGTGGGCCTCCCTCGATGTCAGGAACTCATAGTCGGTCTGGCGCACGCGCCAGCCAGGATCTATGGCCTGCGACTCCTCGTTGCCCAGGCCGGGGTGCACTGCCCACTCGCTGAGGCCAGCCGGCAGGTCGTGCAGCAGCTTGGCGTACCGGGCCGCCTTGCCGTCGATGCCGAGACTGAAGCTGTCCAGGAATTCGTGATCGGTAACCGGCAGGCCGCGCTGCCGCAACTTCCGGCGTCCGGGCTCGAGCCAGATCCGCACCGCCAGGCCATACTCCCTGGCTAGTGCCAGGGTCAGGTCGAGGATGTCGTCGCGTCCGCCATCGGCCAGGCAGTGCCAGTCCAGATGGGTCGGCGTCAGCCCGGCACCAGCCACGGCGTTGACCTGCGCTCGGAACTCGAGCTCCACCTCGTCGAGACGAGCCCGGGCGAGCAGCTGAGGAACCTGGGCGGGTGTGAACAGCTCGCCGGTCTCGCTGAGCAGCGAGGACACCTTCTGCCTCGCGGTCAGCGGTCCCCACCGGTAGCGGGTCGTGTCGCAGAACAGCGTGAGATGGATCCCGAACGGGATCTCCGGCCGCTGGCGGAGCAGGTCCATGGCGTGCAGCGCCCACGGGCATGGCACCATCAGGCTGCACGAGCTGGCGATTCCTTCCTCAATCGAGCGGATGACCGCGGCGTTGACCGCGTGGTACATCCCGAAGTCGTCGAGGTTGATGATGAGCACCCGGGCATCGGGAGGGAAACCCAGCAGCTCACTCGACCAAGCCGAGGGCGCGGCGGCAGGCTCCAGGGCATGTCCGTCCATACCCTTAAAGTATCGGGGTGCCAGCAAGCCGTTTCCGGTCCTGATCGGGGGATCGCGACACGCTGGTGAGGCGGTGGTGATCATGGTGCTGACGGTGTGCGCGGTGCTGGCGGGCGCGCGGTCGTATGCGGCGATCGCCGAATGGGCCGCCGACGCCGGTGAGGACACCTTGGCCCGGCTGGGCGTGGCAGGGCGGGTGCCGTCGCAGTCCACGATCCGCCGGGTGCTGCGGCGGCTGGACGCCGATGCCTTCGAAGGGTGGCAGCCATGGGCTTCGGCGTACGGGTATCCCCTAAGGGGGGTTCCTTCGGGCTCCTCGACGGGACCAGGATGGGAGCGAGGGGAGGTCAGGAGCAGTTGCGGAACCCTGGCCTCACCCTCGCCACCGGCAGGGAACGGTAATCCGGGCGGCGGCGGGCCGAAGAAGCCCGGGCCAAGGACATCGCCACCGGGAGGCCGGGAATTGCGCGACAAGCGCCTGCCGCCGGTCGTCGAACCTCCGGACCTGGAAGAGCAAGTGCCAGAACGCGCCCATGACCTGGTCGCGCCGGGATCCCATCGCTGACCCGCGGCGAAGGCCAGTGTCAGATCATTCGGGCGAGCCGGGCGGTTCAGCCGCTGTATGCCCTGCTCGCCCGAAGGCCCACCTCCCACAGGTAGCACCCTTAGTCCCGGGCGCCGCGAGCGGCGTCCTGCGGCCCGGGGAACAGGGCCAGTTGGTCAGTTCACGAAGACGGCCGGGTTCCCCCTGACGCTCGAGTCGGTCACCGGCCCGTACTTCACCGAGAAGGTGCCTGAGCTCGGGCAGAAGCTGCCGCCCGCCGCCTTCGTGAACCGATGGGTGACGACGGCGATGACGTTGCCCCTGTTGGACGCGGTGCCGGCGATGGACACCGCCTTGACCGAGCAGGTAAAGGTCGACGTGCCGAGCTTCACCGTAGCGGTGATCAGCAGCGGCGTAGTCCTGGTCCGCCCGCTGATCTTGACCGGATTCCCCGTGGAGTCGCTCACCGTGGCAGCGTACGGCAGGTTACCCACGGTAAGGCTCTTGACGGTGACGCCGGGAACGCCGGGAATGCTGATTCTGCAGCCGCTGAAGGTAAGCGCGGTGATGGACTCCCTGGCCGTCCCCGGCCTGGCCGGGTTGCTGGTGACCTTCGCGGTAAAGCTGGACCTGGTGCAGGTCAGCGTTCCGAGATTGTTTTTGAAGACGACCGATGAGCGACTGGCCAGGCTCGCCTTCAGGATCGAGCCCGGTGCGACGGCCGGGCCGCCGGCCTTTCCCCTTGTGAGCACGTGGATGCTGGCCGCGGAGGCCGACGTGGCTGGCAGCATCGCGACCAGCGCGGTAGCCACCACAGTGCCGACATAGAAGTACTTACGCACTTAACCGCCCTTCTTGCGGACAATAGCCATCGACACATCTTGTCACAAGCAGCCGGACAAACCGCACCTGTCGGTCGACTCCGACTCCGAGCTGACCGACCCGGTGAAGATCGTCATGCTGCGGATAGTGGCAGGCCTGGACGTATTCGCTGATCAGGCCGCCGATAAGGCGCCTGCGCTCGATCCGTGCGGTGATGTCAATGAAATGGCCAGGTTCGTGCAGCGGAGATCTTTGCTGGAGCGACTGGTTGCGGTCGGTGGCCGTTGCAGCGCCGCGCGTGCTCGGCCGGGACCCTGCGAAGGTGCCATTCGCCGAGGATCAGCACGTGATCCAGGCACTCGCGGCGCAGCATGCCCACCAACCGCTCGGCAGATGAGTTCGCCCGGGGCGACCGGACCGGCATCGTGCCGTTTGAGTGGTTCACCGCTGATGAGACCTATTTGCGTTCCAGTCCAAAAAATCATCTGACCAGGGGATTCCTTGATCATATAAGGGGAACTGGAACGCAGGAACACAGATTCAAGGGACTCATCGCGCGCGAGGGAAGACACGCAGAACCAGGAGGTCACAGTGAGTAACCAGAGTCTGGCTGAGACCGAGGCGGGCGGGCAGCCCGCTGGGCAGGGCCAGGCACGCGTCCAGCTGCTCACCGCCGAGGTCCGCACACTGGTGGTCGGAGCCCGCCAGGTGGCGCTGAGCGTCTACGCGCAGCTCGACGAGTGCCCGCCAGAGTTGATTGAGCCATTTGGCCGGGTGCGACCAAGGGAAGCGGGCCGCTGGCACACTTACGTAGTCGGGCGGATCTACGGCGATCTGGTCCGGTCATCGGTGTTGTCCAGGCGGGCCTGGCAGCAAGGGAAGCGCATATCCTACGGCGAAACGGCACAGCTAGACGTGGGAAGTGTTCGCTACGTGATTCCATATAACGTCGAGCGCCAGGACACTTTGGCTGCCTTGGCCACCGAGTGGGAAAAGCTCCCGCTGATAGTGCTGGCGGGCCTGCAGTAACCCTGGACGAATGGCACGAGGTACTCGCCACCGAGCCGATGACCGCGCGGCGGGATCGTCGTAGATAGCTGAGAGCCGACCGTGTGGTCGATGGGCCGCCGACCGCCATAGAGCGGGGTCGGTGGGCCTTCGACCACAATCTAACCGGACTCCATGGCTCTGCGAATGCAGGCTTACGGGGGTAAAACGGGCTGGGCGGCGAGGTGCGCGACGGCGCCGGAGCGTCCTGCTTCCAGCCGCGGCCGGATGGGGGCGCCCGGCCTGACCTAGCGCTGGTTCCCGGGTTTCTCCAGCGCCGCCAGCAGGGCCTTCATCCAGGGGCCGAGGTCGGCCGGGGTCCGGGCCGAGATGAGGTTGCCGTCGACGACGGCGGCCTGGTCCACCCAGTCGGTGCCCGCGTTGACCATGTCGTCGCGGATGGCGGCCACGCTGGTCGCCCGGCGGCCCTTGAGGATCTTCGCCGAGATCGGAACCCAGCCGGCGTGGCAGATGAACGCCATCGGCTTGCCCGCCGCGTCGAAGGCCCGCACCAGCGCCAGCACGTCCTCCGAGCGCCGCAGCTTGTCGGGGGCGTAGCCGCCCGGGATGACCAGGGCGTCGAAGTCCTTCTCGGCGACCTGGTCAACGGTAGTGTCGACGGGCACCGGCCCGTGACCCTTCTTGCCCCGCACCGGATGCTGATCGAGGCCTGCCACGGTGACGGCGACCTCTTCCTCGGCCAGCCGGTAGAGCGGGTACAGCAGCTCGGTGTCCTCGAAATCGTCAGCGGCCAGGAGGAGCACCTTCCGTCCGGCTAGCGCCATGCAACGCAGACTACGCCGGGCCGCCAGCGGCGGCCAACGGCGCCGGTCACTATGCTGCCTGTCACTTTCCCTGCAGCGACGAGCGACCGCTGATGAGCCAGCGGCGGGAAGGACAGGAGATCCGGATGCCGGACAGGAATGAGCGGACGACCCGCGCCAGCGCGGGCGCCGCGCAGTAGGGCGCGGGCGTGGATCGCCTCGACAACCAGGTGCGCGACTACCCGTGGGGATCGGCCGGGGACATCCCCGGGTTCCTCGGCATCCCGGCCGGCGGCGAGCCGGTCGCCGAGCTGTGGATGGGCGCGCACCCCGACTTGC
>DASYYE010000555.1:0-11834 GCA_035946955.1 Streptosporangiaceae bacterium
TGAACCGCTCATCCTCGATGCCCTGCTCCAGCCGCCAAGCGCGCAGTGACTCCATGGCGAGCTGAAAGTGCGCCGCTGAGAACCCACCCGGACCTGTGGACCGTGGGCCGACCATCCTGACCCAGCCAGACGTCAGTTGGCGCAGGCCAGAGGAAACTCCTGGCCTGCGCCAACGATTAGTACCGGTCAGCAGCGGGCGTTGATGACCACGCTGGGGGCGTGGACGACGTACGGGGGCAAGAAGCTGGTGAAGACGCTCTTCAGCAAGGCCTCGGACATCACCACGGTGCCGACCGGGCCCACACCCTTTTCAGGCGAGGTGAGGAGCCAGCGGTCACCGAGAACCTGGTACGTGTGCGTCGTGAAGATGATCTGCTGGTCGGTCTGGTCTGCTGTGTCGTACCGGGCGACCGCGATGCCGGGCCGGCCTGCCGCATCGGTCACGTGGGGCACCACCCTGGCACCTGGGATCGTCGCGGCGACCTGGAACAGAGCCGCAGCCAGCTTCGGCAGCACGGCCGCGTCCTGGAGCATGTTCTCGATCACGGCCCATGCCTGGTCGGCGGGATGCGCTCCGCTGCCCATGTGGCGGTATATCCATCCTCGCAGCGCGCGGGGGTCAGTCGGCAGCGAGGCCAGGAGCGCATAGTCCGGGAGCGGCTGCAGGCACGTGCCCTGGAACTGACGGGCTGATTTGACCCGGGCGACCGTGGGTGGGGTACCTCCTCTGGCCGGTGTCGGCTGCGGTCCCCAGGGAAGGCGTGCCTGGCCCACCAACCGGGAGCGCATGGCCCCATAACCGTGCCCGCTGACCGGCACCCAGAACTGGACGCCGTTGGTGGTCAGCGAGTACCGCGATGCTTTGATGCGGCAGTCGATCTTGGGATGAGCGCAGACCACGGGCCCGCTCGGGGTCGCGTCCTCCTCCACCGAGGTCTGGTAGAGGTACTGGCCCGGCCTGGGGACAGGCTGAGGCGAGTGCACCGCGCTGATCGCTGCCCGGCCGAGCACGTCGGCGGCAGTCAGCACCGCAGGGCTCCTCTTGGCTGAGCCCGTACCGGTCAGGACGCTGGCGGCGACGGCCACCGCCAGTGCCATGGCGGTTGCCCCGGTCAGCGCGATCTGCAGGCTAGGGCGGGCATGACGCCAGAGCCGCCACACTCCAGGGGATGGCCGGTGCCAGGACTGGCCGTTGCCGGTGCCGGCGATGCCGGTGTCCAGCGTCTGGCGTGCCCTGACGAGTTCGTCCGGGCTGCGGCCAGAGATACCGGACCGCAGGTCGGCCAGTTCGTCGAGCTCATTCATGGTGGGATCCTTCCTCGGGCTCGATCAGGCCGGTCACGCCCAGGGCCACGCGGAGCTTGCGGCGCGCGCGGTTCAGCCGTGACCGGACAGTGCCAACCGGAACCTGCAGCGCCCGGGCGGTCTCCGCATAGGAGAGCCCGCCCCAGACCACCAGCAGCAATGTGTCCCTGTCGGCCTGGTGCAGCCGAGCGAGCCCTGCGGCGAGGGCGCGCCTGTGGGCGGATGCGGCAACCCGTGCCAAGACATCGTCGTCGTGTGCGGCGGTCACGGGGTCGGCCCCGGTCCGCGCCAGCAACTTGTACGACCGGGCCTCCGCGTGGCGGTACCTGCTGATCACGTTGGTCGCGATCCCGTACAGCCACGGCCTCGCATCGCGGTAGGTGAGGTCGAAACGCTCCCGCCGGCGGAACGCCGTCAGGAACACCTCGCCGACCACGTCCTCGGCAACGGTGTCGCCGAGCCGCCGGGCAGCGAACCGGTGGATCTCAGTCGCATGACGGTCGAAAATGGCCGCGAACACCTCGGGCTCGCTGCCCGACAACTCGATCAGCGTCGCGTCGTCCGCACGGGCCTTCGTCGTATCACGTACATGCGCTCCGGGTTGCCCCACGTCGGGGCACAGGGGCGGATGCCAGGACCCGTCCCTGGTAGCGGTCACAGCGGTTCTGTCCATTAGGTGCCTTTCCGCAGGCTGCACCAGTGTTGACTGTCACCCTTACTTCCACCAAACCCACAACCCGGTTCACGCAGCCGCCCGAGCACGCGGTCGGTCCATTGACGAAGCCGAGGTGCCAGCACAGGCGAGCGGAGTGCCCGGACTGACGGCTCAGAATGGGAGTGTGAGCGAGCGGGTCAGGACGGCGGTCCGGGTGGAAGGGATCGTCCAGGGCGTGGGGTTCCGCCCGTTCGTTTACGCGCTCGCGACCGGGCTCGGGCTGGGCGGTCTGGTCGGTAACGACACCAGCGGCGTGTTCGCCGAGGTCGAGGGGCCGCCGCAGGCCGTCGCCGAGTTCCTGGCCCGGCTGGAAACCGACGCCCCGCCGCTGGCCCGTGTCGAGCGGGTCACCACCAGCGCCGCCCAGCCGAGCGGCTCGGGCCAGTTCTCGATCGTGACCAGCGGCTCCGGCGGCCCGCGCCGGGCCATGGTGTCGGCCGACACCGCCACCTGCGTGGACTGCCTGCGCGAGCTAGGCGACCCCGCCGACCGCCGTTTCGGCTACCCCTTCATCAACTGCACCAACTGCGGCCCGCGGTTCACCATCGTCCGCGACGTCCCCTATGACCGCCCGCGCACCACCATGGCGCCTTTCACCATGTGCGAGGCGTGCGCCACCGAGTACCACGACCCCGCCAACCGCCGCTTCCACGCCCAGCCCGTGTGCTGCCCAGCCTGCGGGCCACACCTGGCGCTCAGCTCAGCGGACGGGAAACCCGTCAGCGGTGACCCGCTCGCCACTGCCGCGGGCCTGCTGCGCGCCGGGCAGGTGCTGGCCGTCAAAGGCCTCGGCGGCTACCACCTGGCCTGCGACGCAGCCAGTGAGACCGCCGCCGCCGCGCTCCGCTCACGCAAACACCGCGAGGACAAGCCGTTCGCGGTCATGGCCGCGGACCTCACACACGCGTCCCGGCTGGTCCACCTGGACGAGGTGGCAACAGCGATGCTCACCAGCCCGCAGCGGCCGATCGTCCTGGCCCCGAGGCTGCCCGGCGCCCCGGTGACGACCGCGGTCGCCCCGGGCAACCGCCAGCTCGGCGTCATGCTCCCCTACACCCCCCTGCACCACCTGCTGCTCGCTGCCGTCGGCCGCCCGATCGTCCTGACCAGCGGCAACACCTCCGACGAACCCATCGCCTACACCGACGATGACGCCCAGGCCCGGCTATCGGACATCGCGGACGCGTTCCTCACCCATGACCGCGCGATCCACATCAGGACCGACGACTCGGTGCTGCGCACTTTCCGTGGCCGCCCGTCCCCCGTCCGCCGCTCCCGCGGCTACGTCCCAGAGCCGCTGCGCCTGTCCATGCCCGCCGGCACAACGGCTGTCCTGGCCTGCGGCGCTGAGCTCAAGAACACGTTCTGCCTGGCCAAGGACGGCTACGCCTACCTCTCCCACCACATCGGCGACCTCCACAACGTCGCGACCCTGCGCTCGTTCACCGAGGGCATCGACCACTTCCAGCGGCTGTTCGACATCACCCCGCAGGTCATCGCGCACGACCTGCACCCGGAGTACCTGTCCACGAAGTACGCGCTCGACCGCGCCGAGACCGGCCTGCCCGGCGAGCCCGGCCTGTGCGGGGTCCAGCACCACCACGCCCACATCGCCGCCTGCCTGGCCGAGGCCGCCGAGACCGGCCCGGTCATCGGTGTCGCCTTCGACGGCACCGGTTACGGGACCGACGGCACCATCTGGGGCGGCGAGTTCCTCACCGCCGACCTGACCGGCTTCGAGCGCGCCGCCCACCTGGCGCCGGTGCCCATGCCAGGCGGGGACGCCGCCGTCACCCACCCGTGGCGGATGGCCGCCGCCTACCTGGACGCGGCCTACCCAGCCGGTGACGCCCCACCGCAGGCCCTCGAGGTCGCCCGCCACAACGACCGGATGTGGCACGACGTGCTCACCCTGGCGCGCCGTCGCATCAACGCCCCCCTGACCTCGAGCGCAGGGCGGCTGTTCGACGCGGTCGCGGCGATCCTCGGAGTGCGGGGTTCGGTCAACTACGAAGGCCAGGCAGCCATCGAACTGGAGCAGCTAGCCGACCCAGCGGAACGGGCAGCCTACCCGGCGGTCGTGCACCCAGCCTCGGGGCCGGCGGGAAACGAGGCTGCGGCGCTGGTGGCGGACGGCGCCGGCCTGGTCCGGGCAGCGTGCGAAGACCTCGCAGCGGGCACGGACCGCAGCCTGGTCGCCGCCAGGTTCCACAACGGCATGGCCGCGCTCATCCGCGACTGCTGCGCGGCCATCCACGACCGCACCGGCCTGACCACGGTCGCGCTGTCCGGCGGTGTCTTCCAGAACGTGCTGCTGCTCACCCAGGCCACCGGCCTGCTGGAGGCCAACGGGTTCCGGGTGCTGGTCCACTCCCAGGTGCCGTGCAATGACGGCGGGATCAGCCTGGGCCAGGCAGCAGTGGCCGCCGCCCGGCAGCGGCGTGACGGGTGACCCAGTCGTAGAAACCCGCCATGCCCTCCCCCGTGAACGCTGACAGCTCCAGCATCTGCGTGCCGGGGCTGACCTGCTTGAGTGCCCGGCTGAACCGGTGGTACTCGAAGTCCACATAGGGCAGCAGGTCGTGTTTGGTCACGACGACCAGGTCGGCGTGCCGGAACATGTGCGGGTACTTGATGGGCTTGTCGGCGCCCTCGGTGACCGAGGCGAGGACCACGCGTGCCGCCTCGCCGAGGTCGAACAGGGCGGGGCAGACGAGGTTGCCCACGTTCTCGATGACCACCACCGAACCGGGCAGCGGGTCAAGCTCCACCAGTGCCCTGGCCACCATCTCGGCGTCCAGGTGGCAGCCGGCACCGGTGTTGATCTGGACCGCCCGGCAGCCGGCCAGCCGGAGCCGCTCGGCGTCGAGCACGGTGTCCTGGTCGCCCTCGATCACCTGGACCGGCAGCTCCGGCCCCAGTTCGCGCACGGTGCGTTCCAGCAGTGTGGTCTTGCCGGACCCGGGGGCGCTCATCAGGTTGACCGCGAACACGCCACGCCTGGCCAGCCAGTCCCGGTTCCGCGTGGCGACCTGGTCGTTGTGGGCCAGCACCTTCTGCTGGAGCTCCACGGTCCGGCCATGGTCGGGGTGGTCGTGTGCCTGTGTCAGCGTGACGGCGTCGCAGCCGCAGGTCGCGCACATCAGGCCACCTGCACGGAGGCGATGGTGAGCTGCTCCCCGGATACCACCGTGACGGCGGCGCTGCCGCACGGGCAGGCCAGGATCGGCCCGTCCGGTGTGAACTGCGCGCCGCAGGCCTGGCAGCGGCACACCGCGGGCGGTTCGGTGATCTCCAGCTGGGCACCGGCCAGCGCCGTCCCCTCCACGACCAGGCTGAAGCAGAACCGGACCGAGTCGGCGACCACGCCGGACAGGGCACCGATCTCCAGCCGCACACAGGTGACTGTGGCCCCGGGCAGCTTCTCGCTGACCTGGTCCACGACGGCCTGGGTGATGGCAAGTTCGTGCATGGCGGCGCGCTCAGCAGATCCGCGGCAGCGGGTCGCCGACCATCAGGTCCACGATGCGCGTGCCGCCGAATGCGGTGGTGAGCTGGACGAGGCCAGGGTTCTCGCTGGTCACCTCGCCGATCACCGACGCCTGTTCGCCCAGCGGGTGGCCGCGCAGCGCGGCGAGGGCCACGTCGGCCTGGCTGGGGTCCACGATGGCGACCAGGCGGCCCTCGCACGCGACGTACAGCGGGTCGATGCCGAGGAGTTCGGCGGCGCCGCGGACCGCTGGGCGTACCGGGATGGCGCTCTCGCTGACACGCACGCCGACCTCCGCCGAGCGGGCCACCTCGTTGAGGATGGTGGCGACACCGCCGCGGGTGGCGTCGCGCAGGGCACGGACCTCCGGTGCGGCGTCGAGCAGCGCGGCCACGAGCCCGTTCAGCGGCGCGGTGTCGGAGCGCAGGTCAGCCTCGATGTCCAGGTCGCCGCGGGCGAGCATGATGGTGACGCCGTGGTCGCCGATCGGGCCGGACACGATGATCACGTCCCCGGGGTGGGCTTTGGCCACGCCGAGGTCCACGTCACGCTCGATGACGCCGACCCCGGCGGTGCTGATGTAGCAGCCGTCTCCCTTGCCCTTCTGCACCACCTTGGTGTCGCCCGTGACCACCTGCACGCCCGCGGCAGCCGCGGCCGCCCGCATGGACTCGGTGATCCTCATCAGGTCGGCGACGGGGAACCCCTCTTCGATGATGAACCCAGCGCTCAGGTACAGCGGTGTGGCCCCCGCGACGCTCAGGTCATTGACCGTCCCGTTGACGGCGAGGTCCCCGATGTCGCCGCCGGGAAAGAACAGCGGCGACACCACATAGGAGTCGGTGGTCAGCGCGAGCCGCGCCCCTTCGACGCTGAGCAGGGCGGCGTCTTCCAGCGGCTCGAGCAGGGGGTTGCGGAACGCGTCCAGGAAGACCGCCTCGACCAGCGTGCGGGTGGCCTTCCCGCCAGCGCCGTGGGCCATGGTGACCCGCTCTTCCCTGACCTTGGGCCTGCGGCGGCGGGCCGCCTCGATCCGGTCGAGTACCTGCTGCTCGCGGCCACTTGGCGCGGTCATGGCCGGCTCCTCCCGCTCGGACGTGCCTGCGGTGGTCATGACCGGCTCACCTCGGCCTCGCGGACCCGCGTGCGCTGCATCCGGCCATAGTTGTAATAGGCGGCGCATGCCCCTTCCGGGGACACCATGCAGGTGCCGATCGGTGTCTCCGGGGTGCACGCCGTGCCGAACACCTTGCACTCCCAGGGTTTGAGCACGCCCTTGAGCACCTCGCCGCACTGGCACGCCTTGGGGTCGGCGACCCGGACGCCGGGCACCTGGTAGGCCAGTTCCGCGTCGAAGCGCGCATACTCCTCACGCATCTTCAGCGCGGAGTGCGAGATGAAGCCGAGGCCGCGCCACTCGAAGTAGGGCCGCAGCTGCATGGTCTGGCCGATGGCGCGCAGCGCGACGGGGTTCCCGGCCCACGGGACCACGCGGGAGTACTGGTTCTCGACCTCGCAGCGGCCCTGCGCGAGCTGCAGCATCAGCATGTAGATGGACTGCAGGATGTCCAGTGGCTCGAAACCCGCGACGACCACGGGCTTGCCGTAGCTGGCGGCGATGAACTCATAAGGCCTGCAGCCGATCACCGTGGACACGTGGCCGGGGCCGATGAACCCGTCCAGGCGCAGGTCAGGCGAGTCCAGGATGGCTTTGATGGCCGGGATGATCGTCACGTGGTTACAGAAGACCGTGAAGTTCCCGATCCCCTCGGCAGCCGCCCGGAGCACTGTCATGGCTGTTGACGGCGCGGTGGTCTCGAACCCGATGGCCATGAAGACCACCTGCCTGCCCGGGTTCTGGCGGGCGATCTTCAGTGAGTCGAGCGGAGAGTACACCATCCGGATGTCGGTGCCCCGGGCCTTGGCGTCGAAGAACGAGCCAGCGCTGCCGGGCACCCGCATCATGTCGCCGAACGACGTCATGACCACGTCGGGCTGCGACGCCAGGTGGATCGCGTCGTCGACCCGGCCCATCGGGATCACGCACACCGGGCACCCTGGCCCGTGCACCAGCGTGATGGACTCCGGCAGGTAGTCCTCCAGGCCGTGCCGGTAGATGGTGTGGGTGTGCCCGCCGCACACCTCCATGAACTTGTACGTCCGTCCGGGCTCACACAGGGCCGCGATCTTCGCGGCCAGCGCGCGTGCCTTGTCGGCGTCCCGGAACTCATCCACGAACCGCATGGCCACGTGCTCCTATTCGATCCGAGACTCGGCCAGCGCCGTCAGCTCGTCCTCGTAGGCCTGGCCGATCCCTTCGAGGAACTCCAGTGCCGCCGCGGCCTCGGCCTCATCGATCTTGGAGAGCGCGAAGCCCACGTGGATCAGCACCCACTCCCCAGGCTCAGGCGGCTCGTCGGCGAGCAGGCCGATGTTGATCACGCGCTTGGCGCCGCTCACGTCCACCCGGGCCAGGTCCGGCTGGTCCGGCAGAATCTCGATGACCTCACCCGGTATGCCCAGGCACATGGGACCGTTCCTTCCCGGTCGCACCCACTAGTTCTCTCACCTTCTGGACGGCCTCGGCCACGGCACCGGCCACGGCCGGGCTCAGCCCGATCCCCTCCTGCGTGTTCGCGGGCTCGCAGCCCACCACGAGCACCCTCCCCGCCCAGCCGCCGAGCACGCCCAGCACGCCCAGCACCACGTCGGGCTGCATGCCGTGGGCATCCAGGAACGGGCTCACCCGTGGCGCGGCACCGCCATCCGCCGACCCCGCGGCTCCCGCATCGCCGGGCCCTGCGGGGCGGTCCGGTTCGATGACGTACACGGTCCCGGGTGCCCCGCCGCGCGCCACGGCGTCCACCAGGATGGCCGTGTCGTAGCCAGCCAGGTCGTAGGCCAGGTGCATGCCACTGATCCCGTAGTCGGCCACGGTGACCTGGGGCGGCAGCTCCGCTGCGGCGAGCTGCCGCACCACCTCGGCCCCGAACCCGTCGTCACCCAGGAAGATGTTGCCGATCCCGGCCACCAGGGTGCGCCCGCTCACCGTGGACCCCACCGTGGACCCCTGTTGCTGTTATCAGTGCGCTTGGGCGCCGTGTCCGCCGGGTCGCCGGCTGCGTGGGACACCGCTGTCTTCCCGCTGGGCAGCGCTGCCACGGTGAGCTCCCACAAGACGTGGTAGATCGTGGTCTGGACTTCCTGGATCCGGTGCACCGACGACGACGGTGCGGCGAACAGGTAGTCGATGCTGTCCAGCTCGGCCATTTTGCCGCCGGTGTACCCGGCGATGCCTATGGTGAGCATGCCCCGCCTGCTCGCCTCGTCAAAGGCCCACAGCAGGTTCTCCGAGTTACCGCTGGTCGATAGCCCGACGGCGATGTCGCGTGCCCGGCCGAACGCGGCCACCTGCCTGGCGAACACCACCTCGACGCCGACGTCGTTACACAGAGCTGTCACCACCGAAGTGTCGCTGGCCAGGCAGAACGCTGGCAGAGGCGGAAGTCCCTCACCGGGGTCCATGAGCAGCGTGACGATCTCCTGGGCGTCGGTGGCACTGCCGCCATTGCCGAACGCCAGCAGCCGCCCCCCGGCCGCGAACCGGGCGGCGCACTCGGCGGCGCACTGTTCCAGCCGCTGCCCGTCCCGGTCGGCCACGGCGCGGCGCAACTGGGTGACCTCATGGGCCTTGGCCACGGTGGACTCACGGACCTGCGCCAGCACAGCGGTCAGGTCGGTGCGGCCGGTGTAGAGGAACGGGTACAGGGACTCGATGCCGCTGCCGTCAGGGGGCTGCCCGGTCACCGTGCTCACCTCCCACCACCGCGAGCGCCTCCTTCGCGTGCACCAGGACCGTGTCCCCGACACTCGCGCTGACCAGCGCGACACTGACCTCCTCCTCGCCAGCGCCGGTGTCCACGATGGCGAGGCCGTCGTCGAGCAGACGGACCACCCGCACAGCGACCGCGGCGTCGGAACACGTGATGCAGACCTCGTCATGACACCCTGGAACCCCGGGCTGGCCGGGCTGGGGAGGCTGGCCAGGCCCTTTGTTGCTGTTATCAGGCCTCCCCAGCCCGGTGACGTTGGGCCCGGTGACGTTGGGCCCGGTGACGTTGGGCACGGTGACACTCGGGCGGGTGACGTTAGGGCCGGTCACGGGATGACTCCAGGGGCGAGGACACCGGGCTGCTCAAAGAACACATGTACCAGTTCCCACAGCACGTGGTAGGTCGTCACCTGGACCTCTTTCACGATGCGAGGGTCGGCGGAGGCCACGGTCAGCACATGGTCGACCGCCGGGCTGGACGCGACCGGCCCGGACGTCCGGTCGCTGGGTATGCCGCCGGTCATGGCGACCGTGAGCATGCCCAGCTCATGGGCGGCTGCCAGGCCCGCCAGGACGCTCTGGTCACGGCCGTCGGCGCTGATCCCCAGGGCGATGTCGGCAGGCTCGGCGAGACGGCGGAGCTGGTGGACGAAGATCCCGGCCATGCCGTCACGGGCCGCCACCCCGGTCACGGTGGCCACGTCCGTGGTCAGCGAGATCGCGGGCAGCGCGCGCTTGCCCACGATCACCGGGTGGACGAACTCCACGGCGACGTGCTGGGCGTCGGTACTGGCCGTGCCGGTGCCGAACACGACGAGCTTGCCGCCCTGGTGGAACCGCACGGCCATGGCGTGGCAGGCGCGGGCTACGTCCTCCGCCTGCTCGGCCAGGTCCGCCACGGCCGCGGCACGTGCGTCGAACAGCCAGCGGGCGCTCACCGCGGTGCGGCGCGGTGAGCGCCCGCCTGCCTCCTGGCTGGTCACTGTCCCCTGCTCCCCGGAAGTCATCAGGCAGCCCCACCCGCCTGCCCGGACAGGTCGATGTCGGCTTCGACGTCGACCTCATCCCTTACCTTCAGCGCACCCAGGAACCCTGCGTACGGCTTGATGCCGAACTCGGACTGGGTCACCGACGTGGTCACGTGGAAGCGATCATCACCGGCCGCTGCGACCTGGAGCTGCAGCGGCCGGGTCACGCCGGCGAGCGTGAGCGTCCCGGCAACCACGCCACCCCCACTACCTGTACCACCGCCCGCACCAGGACGGAACTCGGTGGCGGAGAAGCTCGCCTCCGGATGGCGCTCGGCCGCGAGTGTCTTGCGTGCGGTGAACGCGATCTCCCGGCGGTCCCGGCCGGTGATGGGCAGTGCCCCACCGGTGCCGTGCCGGACGGCCAGCGAGCCCATGCTGAAACGCAGCTCCAGCCTGGCCGGGGTCAGATCGGCATTCACGTCCAGCTCACCGGACCATCCGACTACCTCGATCGTCAGGTCATGCCCGGCCCGGGCAGCGAGCCCGTCACGGAACGTATGCAGGACGAGCCGACCGCAGTCAGGACCGAGGCGGTGATGCCCCGCAGGTACCGCCATGCCAGCAACGTAGGACACATGTGGGGGGTTCGTCCAGCGATTCGGGCCTAGTTGTTCGGACATTTCTGACCGACACCAGCGGGCCACCCCGTAGGCGCGCCTGGCGTGCTGCCCCCGTGGATGGCTTCCATGGTCCTGAAGACTTTTCAGTCACTATGACTGAAAGAACTACATGATCTGTGAGTGTGTCATGGGAAGGGGTGAGTGTGGAGCGGGTGGCCGTCAACCTATGGGAGGGCCGACCCCTGGTCAGGGCAGTGGCACCTCGCCGAACACTTCCTGGATCCGGCGCAGGTCGCGCATCCTGGGCTCGGTCGTACCGCCCACCCAGCGGCTCACCGTCTTGACCGACACGCCGAGCTGGCGGGCTGCCGCCTCCTGGGTCATGCCCTCCCGCCGCAGGGCCTTCGACATCCACTCCGCGAAGGTCGCTGGCTCCCCCGCCTGGCCGAGCGGCACCGTCCCAGGCGGCGCCACCGTCCCAGGCGGCGCCACCGTCGCTGGCGCCATCGACGGCGGGGTCATCGACACCGGGGGCACTGATACCGGGACCGACGGTGTGGGGGCACCTGGTGGCGGCCGGACGATGACGGGCCGCCCGTCTTCACCGGGAGCGGCTGCCGCCGGCTTGGGCTGGAAGTCCTTGGGCTGGGACTCCGAGTGCAGCACGTCCACTTCGATGTGCTCAGGGAAGATGCGGAACGCCACATGGATGGAGCCGGTCGGGCCCGCCGCGTCCAGCAGCGCACGGAACACGGTCTCCCCGACCTCGCGGTTGCCGTCTTCGTTCAGGGGTGACTCGGCCAGGCACCGCCGGACGAAGTCCCTGATGTCGGGGATGGACGACGGGCGCGCGGGAAACGACTGAGACAGCACGACCAGGGGGACGACCTCGATCGGGGTC
>DASYYE010000556.1:0-10508 GCA_035946955.1 Streptosporangiaceae bacterium
CCGTAGTAATAGACCCGGCGCGGGAGGCGCGTGGTTCTGCCGGGATGATCTGTGAGGCTGGCGTCCTCCTGCTGCGATAGTGCGGGCTTGGTGTCCCAATCGGCGAGCAGGAGGACGTGTGGGCAAGGGTAGCGGGCTGACGCGGGGTGACGTGCGGCGCAATGCGCGGAAGGCGGCGCTGCGGGCGCTGGTGCCGGCGTCGAATGCGGTGGTCGGCGTGGACCTGGGGGAGAAGAAGCAGGCGCTGGCCGTGACGGGCGGGGATAACCGGGTGCTGGCGCGGCGGTCGCCGCGGGTAAGTGTGCACGGTCTGGGCGAGTGGCTGGATTGGGCGCGGGAGAAGGCCGTGGCAGCGGGGTATCGCGGGGTCACGGTGGCGTGCGAGCCGACGGGGTCGCGGTGGATGGCGGTGCAGGAGATGTGCCAGCTGCGGGGCGTGCCGCTGGTGTGCGTGCAGCCGCTGGTCAGCCATATTGCCCGTGAGCAGCAGGACCTGACCGGGGATAAGGCCGATGAGCCGGACAGTGAGCTGATCGCGCGGCTGGCGCGGGAGCTGCACTGCTATGCGCCTGAGGAGCTGGACGCCGGGTGGGCGGAGCTGCGCGCGGCCGGGCGGGACCGGGCAGCGCAGATAACCCGGGCGACCGCGGCCCGGCAGTTGATCCGCGACCAGCTCGGCCTGGTGGCCCCGGCCCTGCTGGGGGCGCACTGCGAGCCGCTGGATTCGGCGACCTGGCTGGCCTGCCTGGAGACCGTGCTGGACGGCGTGGGCGGGGGCAGCCTGGCCGGGGCGTGCGCGGCGGGCTATGAGGCGTTCGCCGCCGCGGCATCCGCGCGGCTGGCCGCGTGGGGCGGCAGGCGGCTCGGACCGACCGCAGCGAAGGTCTTTGCCCTGCTCAGCGAGCCCGCCGCAGTCCCGCGGATGGTCCGCGCGGCGCGGCGCCGCCTGGCCGGCGCGCTGGAAGACCTGAAATACGCGCGAGGCCGCCGCGAGCGGCTCGAGACGGAGATGATCGCGATGCTCGGCGAGCTCGGCATCGACTGGCAGCGGGTCTCCGAGATCCCCGGCCTGTCGCCCGCCTCACTGGCGGCCATTGTCGCCGAGGCCGGCGACCTCCACCGCTACGCGTCATCATCATCGCTGGTCAAGCACGCCGGGATGTCCCCGGCCCGGAACGAGTCCGCCGCGTTCCGCGGCAAGACGGCGATCTCCCGCCGCGGCCGGCCAAACCTGCGGCTCGCGGCCTGGCGCGCCACCTGGGCGGTGCTACGGCACTGCGACGTGCTCGCCGCCAAGCACGCCGCCCTCATGTCCCGCCAGGACAACAGGCTGAACGACGCCCAGGCCCGCGCCGCCTGTGCCGCGTCCCTGCTGCGCTGGGTCTACTCCCTCATCGTGCACGGCACCAGCTGGGACCCGCGGATCGCCGCCGGTGAGCTCAGCCACCACGCCGCTATCACCGCGTAACACCACACGCCGGCGACCTTCGCACGCCACCCACCAGGCCATCCCCCGCGGGGGAGCGAGCCCGCCGTTCCGTCGGGGACCACCCCGCTGATCACCCAGGGCAGCTCCCCCGGCCCTTGCCCGGGGCCCCTCACCAGCCCGGTTGCACGCTGTAGGGACTCCAAGCCCGCTTGAGCTACGTAGAGCGCAGGCGCCCCGGGCTGACGCCCCGCGCACGCCGGCGCACGCAGCGCACGCCCCGGCCTCCCGGCCGCGGGCGCGTGAAGCATGCCCGCAAGACCCACAGCACCAGCAACCCTGCCCCCCACCAGCACACATAAGCCACTGGCCCAGCAATGACCCCTACGGGAACAAACGTCTCAGAGACCCTTGACGAACACCCTCTTACGCTGGTGATCATGGAAGATGCTCCGTCACTGACCACCGTGACCACGACACAATGCCAGCCCCTCGGCCACGAACCACCCCTCAAAGGGGCACGACAGTCTGAACCTGACCAATGCGCCTGGTGAGCAAGGGAGCAGCTTACGCAATCGGCTACAATTGTCAGCCTTGGGGGTCTTAGTGCCCCTGTGGGGCCGTAGCGCAGTCTGGTGGCGCGCCTGCTTGCGGTGCAGGAGGTCGCGGGTTCAAATCCCGCCGGCTCGGTCAGGCAGCTCTGGTGGCATGAGTGCTCGTCCCTGAGGGGCGAGAGGTCGGCGGTTCGACCCCGTCCCTGACCGCTAAATACGCACCACAGCGTGTTTCGGAGGGTCGATATCCTCATCAGGGCTGTCACTGGCTTGACACTAAACGTCACTCCGCAAGGCGCGGGTGAAGCGCTCGTTGATCACAGCACGGGCGCGGTCATGTGAACACGGCAGCATATGGGCGTAAACGCGCAAGGTGAAGGCTGGGTCGCTGTGGCCGAGGTATTCGGCTAGTTCCTTGATGGATACGCCTCCGGCAAGCATGACGCTGGCGTAGTAGTGGCGGAGCTGGTGGATGCCTTCCCTGCGGGTCGTGACGTAGCGTCGGCGGGTTCGCCGGTCGGTGGTGGGTTCGGGGATCAGGCCTGCTTTGACGAGTGCGGGTTTCCAGACCACTTCCGAGTAGTTACGGGACTTGATGTGAGCACCGTCGGTATGCCAGCGGAACAGGATGTGGCAGGTGTGCGGTTTCCCGGTCGGTTTCTCCCACGGGAGCGTGCAGACGCGGGGCTGGTACTCCTCGATGTGCCGGCGGACAGCCTGGATGGCCCACTCGGACAGAGGGATGACCCGCTCGCGGTCGTTCTTGGGCAATGCGAACAGGTAGGTGCCGCCTAGGTTCTTGATTTGGCGCCGGACTCTGACGATCTTCTCGTCGAAGTCAAAGTCTTCGAGGGCGACCCCGAATAGTTCCCCTTCACGCATACCGCAGGAGGCTGCCAGTTCTGGCAATGCACGCAGAGTGCCGGGGTGGGCATCGATCAGGGCGGAGACCGCCTGGTCGTCCCATATCTGGATCTCACGGACCTGGCGTGCGGGCGTCTGCACTATCTTTGACTTCGCAGGGTTGTTCTTGATCGCCCCATCGGCGAGGGCAAGGTCCAGAATGCTTTGCAGGACTATGAATGATGCTAGGACTGTGGAAGGGCCGAAGCTCTCACTGAGTTGCCTGACCCAGCTCTGGATCTGTGATGGTTTGATGGTGCCGATCTGGCGGCGGCCGAAGGCTGGTGCTACATGAAGCCGGTAGACGGTTTTGTACCGGAGCATGCTCGCTGGGTCTATGAGCCGGGATTCAAGCCAGCGTTTCCCAAACTCGCCGAATACCGCTTTCCCCGCATTGGGGTCGTGGTAGTCGCCGCGTTCCTTGTCGGTCTCCATGGCTTGCCAGTGCTTGTCTGCGGCGGTCTGGGTCTTGAAGGCCCTGGATTTATCTTGGCCTTCTGGGTCAATCCAGCAGGCGAGCCAGCGTTTGCCTTTGCCCCAGCGTGCGTTGCGGATACGGACAGCCTTGCCGTCTGGCCCGGTCACAGGGCGGGTCCACAGGTCCTTGGTGTGGCCCATGGCTCACGCCTGCTCTTCAAACCAGGCCCGTACGTCATCGGGCTTGTAGCGGAGGTGGCGGCCAACTCGGTGGCTCTTGGGTCCGATGCCCTTGTGCCGCCATTGGTACAGAGTGGGGACCGGTACTCCGAGAAACGTCGAGACGTCTTCCGGTGTCCAGGCCCGGTCTGTATCGGGATCGAGTGTTGTGACTGTCAAGTGACTACTCCTCCAAAGTCAGTGCATGGCATTGTCCTTTCGTCAAGGGACGCGAGGTGGCGCTGTATCTCGCGTCCGGCCTGCCTGTCATGAAACGCTCCGCCACTTGGAGCAGGCATTAAGGCCCTTAATGAGGATTTGTAGTTTTGGCTGCCAGGCTACTGCCTGACGAATCCCTCGCCGTGGCTCGGGCCTTTGTCGCTTAAGTGTCAGTTCAATGAGCTTGGTCATGCGGCTTGGCGCTCGGCGTTGGCGTTGAGTCCTTGTTCGTGGGCGAGTTCTTCGTGTCCGGCTTGGCGTCGGCGGCGGGCGAGGTCGGCGGCGGTGTTGGCGAGCAGGGCGTCTCCGGTGGTCTTCCAGCCGGTTCCGGCGTAGCGGAGGTCGCCGAGGACGAGGATGGTGTCGTCTTGGCCGTGGCTGGTGATGCGGGTGGTGTCGTGTTCGGGTCCGGTTGTCTGGTGGCGCTGGTAGTAGATCCGGGCGGCGCGTAGGGCGCCGAAGGTGACGGAGTAGCGGCGTGCTTTGGTGAGGAAGTGGCCGCCGAAGCCGAGCATGTGTGCCCACAGACGCAGTGAGTTCCAGCCGTGGGTTTTGCCGAACATCAGTCCGTCTGCTTCGCCGAGTGTCCAGCAGGCGTGGATTAGCCGCTGGGTGTGGTTGCCTTGGGGGCTGGCGTGCTGTGTGACTGTTTCGGTGGTGAGACGGGCGGATGTGTGGCCGGTGGCCTCGGTTGATTTGGTGGAGTATTTGGCGAGGTATCCGGCGACCATCGCATCAGTGACAGGGTTATCGCCGCGCATGGTGACGATCCGCACGTCTACCTGTGCGCCCCATTCGATGGGCCAGCCGTCGGGCTGGATGGGGTGTGGGAGTGTGGTGAAGGTGATGGCGTCTGCCGCGTGGTGGATGGCGTCGTCCAGGTCGCTGGCGGTGATTTCGCGTGGCGGCGGAACTATCGCGCCTGGGTCATCGGGGTCGAATCCGTCCAGGCGCAGGAGGACATGGAAGTGGACCGCGCCGCGTGCCTGGAATTCGGCGGCTTTGCCGTGGGAGACCCGAAGGGGAGACACCGCCCGGAACCGGCCCTTGCTGTCTTGGACCCAGACGGGGGGCACGCCACGGTGGCGGGCGAGCTGGGCGAGGTGGCGTTCGATGTGCTGTTTGGTGCGCCGCCACAGTTCCCCGGCCGCGTTGTTCCACACCACGTGGCAGGCGTAGTCGTAGCAGTCGTGGCAGATCGGCTGCCCGAGGCGGGGGTCAGCGGGGTCGTGGCGGGCGAAGCACACGATCGGGATGCCGTGCTCGCAGGTGGCGGCGTCGCGGCGGGCGCGGCAGGGGTCCGGCCGGCAGGTGCAGCGGGCACGGTCGGCGCAGGTGTGGCGGGTGATAGCGCGGGTGTGGACGGGGCCGAAGCTGGGGGCGGTGAAGGTGGCGAACACGGCTGGGTGGGTGGTGACGGTTTCGGGGATGCCTTTGCCGCCGATGAGCCCGGCGCGGATGACGTGGTAGGCGTCGCGGCGGTAGGTCTCGGCACAGGACGGGCAGGCGGTGTGGCGGCGGTTGCCGCATGCTTTGTAGATGACGTGGTCGGGCATGTCGGCGGTGTGCAGTGAGCGCAGGAGTTCGCCGGTTCGGGTGTCGACGACGCGGAGGCGGCCGTGCAGGCGGATGGGGTGGGTGCACCCTGCGGCGGGCCAGATGTGGTCGAGCCAGGTGAAGTAGCCGTCGCCGCCGCGGTGGAGCGCGGCTTCACGAGTGGACCGGAACCTGTGGCGGGTGGTTGTCATGGGCGGCCCAGCCGGTAGATGTCCTGGTGCAGCCGCCAGGCACGGTGGTGGGCGGCCCAGTCCGCCTTGATGGAGACCATGGGGATGCGGGCTGGGTGGACGGCCCGGTTGGCGACGAGCTGCCCTGCGGCTAGCAGGCGGTAGACCATGGCGCGCGAGACGCCCATGTAGGAGGCGGTTTCAGCGACGGTGAGGGTCAGGGCCGGGTCGTCATCGCAGGAGCATGATGGCCAGTCGCCCTGATAAATGACCGGCTGCTGGCAGCGCGTACAAGTCATGGATAGCCCTTCCTGGTTTGACGAGTCAGTGTCAAAAGCTGCGGCAGTCCCGTCCCGGTGTTCGCCCCCGTGCCCAGGACTGGAGCGGTTCTGGGCGCGAGAGCCAGCGCTGGGCTGGGATGGGGTCACGGGCGGCTCCCAGCGAGGTGGTTGCTGGTGCCGTAGACGCTCGTGACGGCCTTGCGCATCAGGGCATGTCCCTAAGGCTGCGCAGGAAGGTGGCCCACGCGGTGGGGGTGAAGGCCAGCACTGGCCCGTCAAGATCCTTGCTGTCACGGACAAGGAGTGTGCGACGCCGAGTGACGGCGACCTCGACGCACAGGGTTCCGCCCTGGGTGCGTGATGACTTGCGCCAGCCTGTCCACGGCTGGTTGGCAGCGTTGCGCATCGCTGCTCACCTCATTTCCTTTGGCTTCACGGGTGACAGGGGAGGTCTGGGGTAGTCAGGGGCGGCTCCCAGCAGGGCGGTAGCTGGTGCCGTTGACGCTCGTGACGGACGGCCTGCTGTCTTCGGTGGTGTCGTCCAGTGCGTGGAGGAGCTGGCCCGCGAGCGTGTGCGGGATCGCCAGGTGGCTGGCCAGGGTGTCGGCGGTGATGGGCTGGCCGGTGGCCTGGCGGTGGGTGAAAGCGGCCATGCGTGCGCCGGTCAGCAGTTCAGGTGGGACCGGCTCCAGCAGTGCTGGATGGTCGCTGGGCGCTGGTTCGCTGTGATCTTGCCCGCGAGGTGCATCCGCTGACGAGGAGTGCGCTGTGGGGGTGCGGGCTAGGACGAGTTTGGTGAGGGCAAGGAAGGCCAGGGCTGGCACGGTGGCGACCAGCCATCCGGTGGGGCTGTGTCTGGCCTGGGCGACCTGTGCGGTCAGCGAGAGCGCGGCGGCCAGGATGAGGACGGCCATGGGGTAGGCGATCGGCCGGTTTTGGCGTTTGCGGCGGCGGATTTCGAGTCCGGCGGCGGTGGGGGTGAGTTCGGAGATGACGGCGTTGGCCCAGCCGAACCAGCCGCCGGTGCCAGGTGGGCTGTTGTGCATAGTCCAGTCGTGGACGTGGGTGAAGGAGGCGGCCCCGGCCATGCCAGCGATCACCAGCAGGATCAAGACCTGGGTGAGGTCTTCGATCCGTTCAGGGCGGTTCATGAGTCATCACCGCCCCGGCCCCAGCGCTGCTGGACGGCTTGGCGGGTGACGCCGAGGCGCAGGGCGATGTCGGCCCAGGAGTAGCCGATGCCCCTCAATCCTTGGATGGCGTCGGCGATTGCGGTGTCCATCTCGGTGACGGTGTGGGCCATGGCGGAGATGGCGTCGATGTCGCCGGCGGCGACGCGGCGGCTGTAAGCGCGGATGACACGGCGGACGAACGCGCCGTACTCGTCATTCTCGACCACCCGCCGTTGGCGTTTTGGTGTCAAGACCCGGTTGACACCCGATGGGCGAAGAACAGGCAAGGCGGTCATTGCGCCCACCTCGCTGTGCAGTCGTTGCATTCACCGGTCGAGCGCGGGATGTAGTAGGGCTTCTCGGCCTCGCAGGTGGGGCAGATACGGCGGGCCCGCAGGGCCTTCGCGATGGCGGTGAGCTGGGCGGGAGTGGCTTGCCGCTTGGGCTTGGCGAGGTCCAGGCGGTAGAGGTAGGCCACACGGCGGTGTGTGCGGTGACGCCACAGGATCTGCGCGGCGATGTCCTGGCCGCCGGGGCGCAGTCCCTTGGCGCGGAGCTGGCGGATGGTTGCCAGTCCGTCGGGTGCGAAGTGGTAGGGGTAGGTGGGCAGCCCGTGGCGGGTGCCGTGGGGGTCATAGAACTGGATGAACCAGCCGCGCCGGATCAAGGTCTCCAGGGCGTTGACCTTGCGGAGCAGGGCGTCGTTACGGCCGGGCAGGGCCGTGTTGGTAGGGTGCACGGGTATCCGCGTCCTCTCATGCAGTGGTTGTGGAGAGGCAGGGGCCGGACGTTGCTGGCAGGCAGACCGGCCCCATGCCGTTCCAGGGGGGTAAATCAGCGCGCGGCTGTATGCCGGTGGTGCGCGCTGGAATGGAAGCCTCGAATGCGTCAGGGTTGACGCTTAAATGTCAGGAGGCTTTGGGCTCGAACGAGCCGGTGCAGGCTTCGCACCTGATAGGTGCTGCTGCGAGCGTGGATGCGGCGACCCGGATAGACCTGCCACAGGGGCAGATGGCCGCGATCAGGTTGGTGTTGCGCCGGGTCGTGCCCGTGGTGGGGGCCTCGGCTTGGCGCCACAGGGTCATGGCCTCTTGCAAGGCGCGGAGCTGGGCCGCGTAGGCGGCGGCGGTGGGGTCGGGGACGGTGGTGGTGGTCCACCCGAAGCGGGGGTCTTTGGTGACCTCGATGCCGAGCTCTTGGGCGAGTGCGGCGTAGCGGGCGTTGTGGTAGCGGCCCTGGCGGCTGGTGTCTTGGATGCCGCGTTCGGCGGCCAGGGCGTGGGCAGCCTCGTGCAGCAGCGTGCCGAGCACGTCGCGTGGGCTGCGGCGCAGTCCTTCGCCGCTGACCATGATTTCGGCGCGTGCTTCGCCGGCGACGTTCCACCGGCCGGGGGCGTGGTGGCCCAGCCGGGCCTGCTTGCCGTCGGTGCCGGAGGCGATGATGATGACCACCCGGGGAACCTCCGGGTGACGGCGACGGATCTCCAGCCAGACATCTTCAAGGACTTTGAGGATCCGGCTGGCCGCCGAGGCGTCGTTGCCGGTCGGTCCGTGGCCGTTGCTGGACCTGGTGCCGGAACTGGTGTAGTCCCTCCGGGTATTGCCAGCCCCAGTGGAACCGGTCCCGGTGCCGGTGTGGGTGGTGCCGCGCAGCCGGTCATAGCGGCGGCGGCGCTCAGGGTCGGTAAGGGTGTCGTAGGCTTCGGTGATCTCCCGGAACCGCTCAGCGGCATCGCTGGCGTGGTTGACATCGGGGTGGTATTGCTTAGCGAGTTTGCGGTAGGCGCGTTTGATGTCGCTGAGGCTGGCGGCCGGGGAAACGCCAAGCAGCGCGTAGTAGTCCTTCTGCCGCGTCTTCATCGGAGCTGTTTCTTCTGCCCGGCTGAGGGCTGGCCAGCTTGGCTGTCAGCCGCCCACTGTCTGCGTGACCCCTCGCAGCAGTCACCGTCATGGCTGAGCCGGGCACACCAGTAGGTGAGCCGGGCTTCGATATAGACACGGGCCATGCGGCTGTGACCACGGTTTGGGTAGGGGTCGCTGACCTCGACCAGGTCGAGCATGTCGAGGGAGCGCAGCGCGTTGACGGCCTGGTCGACCTCGCTGGGCAGGCCCATGATGCGGATCTTCATATGAGCCACACCGCCCCACAGTCGCCGCACTCGAAGGTGTCCTCGAAGGTGTCCGCGCGGACGTTCTCGACGGCCCCGCAGGCTGGGCAGTGAAGCGACCTCGCGCGGTGCTCGGCAGCGAGGTCCGTCTCGCTGGTCACTGCCTCGGTGTCGGAGTTGACGAAGTCCGCGACGGTGGGGAACCCGGTGTCGCCGATGCAGCCGGCGCACCGCCAGTAACCCGACTTCGAGGGGTAGGCGTTGTAAGCGGCGAGCGTGGCATTACAGCCCTGACAGCCGCCAATCATCTCGACACCAGCGCTGTGGAAGTCCTCAGCGGTGTAGGTGTCCTTCTCGCCGATGACGGACTTTGTGTAGTCCAGGATGGTGATGGGCATGGGTTTTCTCCGTTCGGTGGGGTGACGTTTAAGCGTCAAGGAGAGTGGTTTCGGGCTCTACTGCGCCGTGGTAGGACCAGAGGGCGCGGTGGCGTGCCATGCAGGTGTCTGGGATGGCCACGATGCGGTAGGTGATGGGGCCGAATGGCTTGTCGGCGTGGAAGTGGCCGCCGTGGCGTGTGTCGTCGGTGACGGCGACGCCGAGCAGCCGGGCGGCTTGGCGGACCTGGAAACACCCGCCTTCCTCGGTGCTGTTGACATGGACGGTGATCTGCTCGCCGTGCAGTGGCACGGGGACAGCCGGGTTGGCGTCCAGGAACTCGGCCAGGCCGCGCAGGCCGAGGATGAACCGCTGCCGGTGGGCTGGGTCTGCTGAATAAGACATTGCTGGTCTCCCTTGCTGGGGTTAGGCGACGTTCGCCGTGATGGGACGGACAGACGCGGAGGTGCTGGTCCGGCGGGTCCAGGCGGCGTAGTCGGCGAGGGTGGTGATGTCGGAGTCGGAGAGGTAGGCGACTTTGATGCGGCGGGGGACGCCGCCTTCGGCGATGAGGTAGGCCACGCCCTGGCTGGTGGGCAGGATGTCGGTGGCTTCGAAGCCGGCTTCGGACCAGCCGTCGCCGAGGATGATGTTGGAGCTGCCGGTGCTGGTGCACCGGAACGCTGCGCGGTAGCCGAACAGGTCGCGCAGGCTCTTGGGGATAATGTCGATCGAGGGCCGCTGGGTGGCGGCGATGACCGGCATAGCGGCGGCCCGGCCGCGGGCGACGAGGTCGCGCAGTAGCGCTGTGAACTCTTTCTGCTGCTGTTCGGTGCCCAGCGTGGCTGAGTACAGGGCGATCTCGTCGATGACGATGACGATGGTGGTCAGGCCGTCGCGGGGTTCGATCTTGCGGCGGCGGTGGGCGCGCAGCCAGGTGTAGCGGTTGTCCATGACCCGCTGCAGGCGGCGCAGGGTGACGATGGCGTGGTCCAGGTCGGGGCCGACGAACTCGTCAGCGATGTCGTCCCACATGCCGAGTTCGACTTGCTTGGCGTCGAACAGGACGTTGCGGTTGTCGGCGGACAGGGCGGCGTGGGCGGCC
>DASYYE010000557.1:0-7398 GCA_035946955.1 Streptosporangiaceae bacterium
TCCGCCCAGCGCGGCCACCACGATCCGTGTTGCAGCGTCGCCTTAGCGAGCCAAACGTCTGGCTCCGGGTCGGCGGGGCGTCCTGCCCAGTAGTCATACCGGGTACTCGCCGCCGGGTTCACGAACGACTGGATGTGGCCGGACTTGACCACGACCAGCTCCTTGTCCCCGCCCAGGATCTGGGTTGTGGAGTAGCACGCCCGCCAGGGCGTGATGTGGTCGGTGTACCCGGCCACGTGGAAGCTGTCGCAGTCGACCTTGCCGAAGTCGATCGGCGTGCCGAGAACCTTGACCGCGCCTGGGTGGGCCGCGGCGCAGCTCAAGATCAGCTCATTGCTCTCCAGCGCGAACTTGGCGCTCAGGGCGGTAGCGTCATGGTTCCAGGCCAGCACGTCGAACGCTGGCGGATCCTCGCCCAGCAGCCATCCCCTGACCAGGTAGTTGAAGACGAGGTCGTTAGGGCGCAGCCACGCGAATCCGCTGCGGACCATGTCACCTGGGAAGACCTCACCGGCCGCGGCCGCGCGCTTCACCATCTCCCGCGATCTCGCGGTGTCCAGCATGCCGATGACGTTGGGGGAGGTGTTGGCCAGGATGGTGACGATGAAGGTTGCCGAGTTGACGTGGGCGTCTCCTTTCGCCGCCAGGTAGCCGAGGAACAGGGCGGTCGTGATTCCCCCAGCGCACAGCCCAAGCCAGTTGACGGTCTCGCTGTGGGAGATCTTCCGGACGACCTCCAGCGCACGGCCGTGTGCGGCGAGGTACTCGTTGAGCCCCCAGCGTCCATGCCCCAGCTCAGCTCGGGGGTTCTTCCAGACGACCATGAAAGTCTGGATACCGTGCTCCACCGCGTACTCGGCCACGCTGCGCCCGGGTGCGAGGTCAAGCACATAGTGACGGTTGAGCTCCGGGGGCACCATCACCAGCGGGCGGCGGTGGACCGACGGGGTCGACGGGTCATACTGCAGGAGCTCGAACATGTCGTCGCGGAAGACGACGGCGCCAGGTGTACACGCAAGCTTCTCGCCCACGGGGAACGGCTCCCGGTCGACCATGCGCGGCATGCCGCCCTCGGCGAGGTCTCTGAGCATGTTCTTGCCGCCGCGGACCAGTGATGTGCCGCCGGTCTCGAAAGCCCTCTTGAGCGCGAGCGGATTGGTCAGCAGGAAATTCGTCGGTGACATAGCGCCGGTGATGACGCTAGCCGCGTGGCGGGCCCGCGCCTGCCGTTCCCACCCGCCCCCGGTGGCGGCGGCCAGCCTGTCGAACCACTGCTCGAAGAGCCGGTACCCCTGGCCGATCCGGTTGTAGAACGGGTTGGACTGCCACGTGACATCCTCAAACCTGGGATCCTTCTCATCGAATGAGATGTCTGACGTGCCGGCGGCGATCCTGAGCAACTCAGTGGTGAGCCACGGAAGCTCCCGGGCGGCCGCTATCGGGTTGAGCAGGTCGGCCAATGGTTGGAGCGCCCCGAAGGGCTCAGCTCCCTCGGGCCTTCCGCCGGTCTGCGCCTGGGACGCCTCGGAGTGTTCCATGACTCCTCCTGGACGGGAATATCTGTCCACATTCATCTGACCGAGGCTGTAGTTGCCGGTCAAGGGCACAAAGTCCCCCAAGTCAGGGGCCTGACGGCCGTAGCGCAACTCACGCCTTGGGCCTGCAACCTGTCCACGGCGTCCGAATTCACGTGCCGCCGACACAACCCGCGGCCGGGCGGGGCGTGTCTCGGTCAAGGAGGGTGGCCTTCACAGCTGTCCCGCTGTGGATGACCTTCAAGCGCCCGGAGACAGGCGCCGACGGCGATGGACGGCAACACCAGCGGCGCCGACAACTCAGGGCGTGTCTGACTCTGGGAGGGGGCGCCACCAGGGGCTGGCGTGACCGGCGGGGTGGGCTGCGACGGCGGGCCTGGTGACCGTGTCGGCGACGCGGCGCAGCAGGGCGTCGATCGTCGCGGTGCCCACCCGGTGCAGGATTGCCTTATCCAGCGCGGCGCCGATGTGGCCGAGCGGGGGACGGTACACCCCGGACAGCGCCAGCCGGGCTGATTGCTCCCCGGCGGGTGACAGGCTGATGTCGGCATCCAGCACGGGGAACAGGCTGCCGGTTGCGCCGGTGGCCTCCCAACGCAGCGCGACTGTCATCGTGTCCTCGCGGTGCACCGGGTCCAGGACCCGGACAGCGACCAGCTTCGAGACGCCCGGCGTGTCACCAAGCGGGCCTACCCTGACCAGGCGGGTGAGGCCGTCCTCGTAGGCAGCCTGTGACACCTGGGTCAGGCCCCTGGCGCCTGCGATCCTGGCCAGCCGCGCCTGGGCGAGGCCACACTCGGCGTGAACCAGCAGTTCCCGCGCGATGAACATGCCCCAACGCCACCGCCCCGCGCCGCTGATGCACAGAGACGAAGGTCACACGTCTGAGGGACCAACACCCGGAAAGAGCGGGTTCGCCAGCCCCCTTGCGGTCAGCGGCGTGACGCCGGGCACATATAACCGGGGCGCCAGGTGGACCCGGCCCATCAAGTCCGTCTGCCACAGCCCCATCGCCGCCCGCGTTCCCACCGCCGACAGTCCTCCCGGCGCCGCTTGCGCTTCTTGGCCGAACTCGCCCTCGCGCGGCCAAGCCAGCGGACGCAGGTGCCTCAAGGCGCTGCCCGTCCATCACCGGTATCTCGGAGTCCAGCCACGCGACCTCGCCGAGCGCCACGATGAGGCCGTCCGTGCACGGCTGAAGAGTCCCACGTGACGCTCCTGCTCCACACTGGGACCATTCGCCGCGCAATCAACCACTGCGATATTCATCACGGTGTCCATTCACGGGATGCCGTGAATGGACACGGGCGCACCCCAGCCGGGTTCAGCTGCCCTGCAAGAGATCGGCAAGATCGATGGACAGGCTGAAAGGGTCATCGACAGACAACATCCCGGTGGCTACCTCTGCCGACGCGTAGGGTCCGCCTGTTGTGGTGAGCCGGTAACAGAAGACGCAGAGTTCGCCGGTGCCGCTGTCCTGCTCGACCCGCCAGAAGTGCCTGATTCCGGCGGCGTACTCAGCGGGCTTATCGGCCTTGTCCGTAGTGACCGAGCCTGGTGACATGACCTCTATGACCAGGGCACAGTGCGACGGCCTGAGCACCTCATCATCAGGCAGGGATGCATCATAGACAGCGACATCGGGCAGGCGGTTCAGCAATGGAACGTCACGTAGCCGCAGATCGACGTCGGTCGCCACCGCGAACCTGTCACCGCAGGCCGCTTCGATGTACCTGAGCCAGCACGCCCCCGGAGAGCCCCCATTCCCCCAAGTCGGGGTGCCTACCCTGCCGACTGCGTTCCCTACGCCCTGGTCGCCGGTAGTTACGTGGCTCATCGCAGTTTATGGCTGGCTGCTTTCGCGGTGGCACGGACGTCTGGGTGCGGATCGGAGCGATCTTACCCAGGGCTGGTGTCATCATGCTGGTTGGATAAACGCCGGGAGGATGCTGTGCCACACAGCTACAGTAGCCACCACCCCACGCCAGAACCCGCTAGGACGACGTTTGCCCTGGTGGGCGCAGGTGGTTTCGAACCACCGGCCTCTCGCTTGTAAGGCGAGCGCTCTACCCCTGAGCTATGCGCCCTCGCGCTGACACGGCCAGCCTGCACAGCGTACCGACACAACGCACCGGCAGGTACTCTGCGCGGTCTACTGACGCAGGCCTAGCCCAGCAGTGTCGACTTGCGCCCGGCCCGGCCCAGAACCCGCTCCAGGGCGAGCGCCACCTCTTCGGCCAGCCCTGGCGCACCGTCGGCAGGCTCCGGTGGCTTGTCCGCGTCCCCGGGAGGGAGCATGAAACCGCAGTCACGGCATTCCACCTCGCCGAGCCTGCGCACCAGGCGGGCACTGCCGCACTTTGGGCAGTGGTCCAGGTCGTCGGACCAGTGCGGCGCGGTCTGGCAGTCCGGGCACACCAGCACTTGCCGGTCGTCCTTCACCCCCCGCTGCCATGGGCTCTTGCCACGGAGTGGGTCCACCTGCCGCACACCGCAGCGGTAGCAGGGCATTGCGGGCCGTCTTCCCCTGCGCCGTCAGCTACTCGAGGGCGGCGAGCGCCTTCTGGTACTCGGTGACGTCGCGGGCCTCGGGGATCGCGTTCACGACCTTCCACCGGACCACGCCCGCCTTGTCGATGATGAAGGTGCCGCGCACCGCGATACCCCTGTCCTCATCGAACACGCCGTAGCGCGATGCGACGTCGCCGTGCGGCCAGAAGTCGGACAGCAGCCCAAAACCGAAGTGCTCCTGGTCCGCCCAGGCACGGTGGGTGAACGTGGAGTCCACCGACACGGTCAGCAGTTCCACGTCGTCCCTGGTCACCTCGGGGAACTTGTCGCGCATGGCGCACATCTCGCCCGAGCACACGCCGCTGAACGCCAGTGGGTAGAACACGAGCACGACGTTCTTGGCACCGCGCAGGCTGGACAGCCGCACCGGCTGGCCGTGCTGGTCCTTCAGCTCAAAATCAGGGGCTTCCTGGCCAACCTCGACCGCCATCGTGTCCATCCCTTCTACACCACGGTGTTCCCGCGCTCACGGCCCTTGGACCCGGCCCTGGCGCGCCGACCCGCCCAGTGTGCCACTGTGCGCGCCGTGGGCGTGCCAGGACCAGGCCATAGGCGTGGGGTCCCGCAGCTGGAGGGCTGGTGCCTTGCTAGCGGCGCGCTCTCGGCGCGACCAGGCGGGTGCCGAGCCAGTCACGGCCGGCGCTCAGGTTCGATGTCTGGGACAGTCCAGCCGTGGGGGCCGCCTCGCCGATCTCGCTCGGCTCGACGTAGTTACTCCGGCCCGGTTTGGGGGTCAGCAGCCAGATGTAACCACCGTCGGCCAGCGGTGTCAGGGCATCCACGAGGGCGTCGACGAGGTCTCCGTCCCCATCGCGCCACCACAGCAGGACGACATCAACCACGTCGTCGTAGTCCTCATCGACAAGCTCGACGTTCTCCTGCTTGGCGATCGCATCGCGCAACTGCTCATCGCAGTCATCCGCGTAACCGATCTCCTGCACCACCTGACCTGGCTTGATGCCCAGTCGTTCGGCCAGGCCTGGCTGATCCTCCGCCTGGCGCGCGGTCGCGCTCACTCACCCCTCCTAAGGTTCTCCTGCGACGTTACCCGCTGGGGCACCCGCTCCGACGCTGGCTGGGCCAGCGCCTCCCATGGCAGTCATTGTCGCTTCGGCACGTCCCTTGATCGCACAGTCCACACTGGTGGCGGGTCGGTGCGCAAGTGCCAGATGTCTCGGACAGCAAAATTCGGCCCTCTGCGGAGCGTTCCCATTTCTGCGACGGACTACCCGACGAAGGAAAGTCGTACCGATCTGTCCCTGTTATCTACATTCACGTCGACCACCGCGACTGATTGCCAGGTGCCGAGTGCCATCCGCCCGCCCAGCACCGGGATGACCAGGAACGGCGTCACGAACGCGGGCAGCACGTGGGACCGGCCGTGCCCACGTGAGCCATGCGCGTGCCGCCACCGGTCGTCGGCGGGCAGCAGCGAGCCCAGCACGGCCAGCAGGTCCGTCTCACTACCGGAGCCGAGTTCCATCAGCACCAGCCCGGCCGTGGCATGGGGCATGAACACGTGCAGCAGCCCGTCCCCGCCCCCGGCCGAGCGGCCCACGAATCTGGCGCATTCGCCAGTGATGTCGTGGATGGTCTCCCGTTGACCTGTTGTCACCGGAATTAGCTCGCTTTTCATACTTAACCCTCCTCCATCCGACCTCGCCCCGCAGCCCGGGGGCGCACGTGGCGGATCAGCTCCCCGGACACCCAGCCAGCCTTCCAAAGCGAGCTAACCTGGCCATGTGCCTCGCGCTGCCAAGATGCGCTTCCAGGCCAGACGTACCACAATTGGTCTGGACAACCTTGTTCCGCGGGACGGCTACCGGCTGCCCGCGATCCCCTCATACTCCGGCGGCGACCCGGCCGCCGAACGCGCGGAAGGCGGGATACCCCGTGGCCGTTGGACGCCAGCGCTTTTCGATCATCAGCGACGGGCTCCCATCCCAGCTGCCTGACATCGACCCCGATGAGACCCGGGAGTGGGTCGACTCGTTTGACGACGTGGTCCGTGCCCGGGGCCGTACGCGGGCGCGGTATGTGATGCTTCGGTTGCTGGAGCGGGCGCGCGAGCTCCAGGTCGGCGTACCGGGCCTGCGCAGCACCGACTACATCAACACGATCCCGCCCGAGCGAGAGCCCTGGTTCCCCGGTGACGAGTACGTCGAGCGGCGGATCCGCGCCTACATCCGGTGGAACGCCGCGGTGATGGTCTCCCGGGCCAACCGGCCGGGGATGGGGGTCGGCGGCCACATCGCGACCTACGCGTCAGCGGCCAGCCTGTACGAGGTCGGGTTCAACCACTTCTTCCGCGGCAAGGACCACGGCGAGTCCGGCGACCAGGTGTTCTTCCAGGGCCACGCGTCACCGGGCATCTACGCCCGGGCGTTCCTGGAGGGACGGCTGACCGAGGCGCAGCTCAACGGGTTCCGTCAGGAGCTGTCCTCGCCAGCGGGCGGGCTGCCCTCCTACCCGCACCCACGGCTCATGCCCGACTTCTGGGAGTTCCCCACGGTCTCCATGGGCCTGGGTGCGCTGAACGCCATCTACCAGGCGCGTTTCAACCGCTACCTGCTCCACCGCCAGATCGCCGACACCAGCCGCTCGCGGGTGTGGGCGTTCCTCGGCGACGGCGAGATGGACGAGCCCGAGGCGCTGGGCGCCATCGGCCTGGCCGCCCGCGAGGAACTGGACAACCTCACCTACGTGATCAACTGCAACCTGCAGCGGCTGGACGGGCCGGTGCGGGGCAACGGCAAGATCATCCAGGAGCTGGAGGCCGAGTTCCGGGGCGCCGGCTGGAACGTCATCAAGGTGATCTGGGGCCGCGACTGGGACCCGCTGCTGGCCCAGGACACCGACGGGGTCTTGGTCAACAAGATGAACACCACCCCGGACGGGCAGTTCCAGACCTACGCGGTGGAGCCGGGCTCCTACACCCGGGAGCACTTCTTCGGCAGCGACCCGCGGCTGCGGGCCATGGTGTCCCACATGAGCGACGACGAGGTCCGCAACCTGTCCCGTGGCGGGCACGACTACCGCAAGGTCTACGCGGCGTTCAAGTCCGCGGTGGACCATGTCGGCCAGCCCACGGTGATCCTCGCCCACACGATCAAGGGCTGGACGCTGGGGTCTGACTTCGAGGCGCGCAATGCCACGCACCAGATGAAGAAGCTCACGGTCGCCGAGCTCAAGGAATTCCGCGACCGGCTGTACCTGCCGATCCCCGACGCGGCACTGGAAGCCGAACTGCCGCCCTACTACCACCCCGGCGAGAACTCCGACGAGATCGCCT
>DASYYE010000558.1:0-7800 GCA_035946955.1 Streptosporangiaceae bacterium
TAATGTGCGCGGCATGGGGCGTAGGACACCGGGTGAGGGGGAGCTTGGGCGGGCGAATGAGCCGCCGCTGCTCATCCTCACCAGCTTGGCCGCAGGCTCCAAGCACGGGTATGCGCTTGCCAGGGACATCCAGGACTTCGCCGGGGTGTCGCTGGGGCCGGGCACCCTGTATGGCGCGATCACCCGGCTCGAGGAGCGCGGGCTGATCGAACCGGTGGGGGAGGCGGACCGCCGCCGTCCCTACCGGCTGACCGACAACGGCCGTGCCGAGCTCGCCAAAGCCGTGGGGCAGATGCGTGCGATCGCCGATGTGGGTGCTGCCCGTCTCGCTGGGTCAGGGACTCCACCCGTCGCTCAGCCGGATGCGGGAGCCGGTGCCCTCCGGTCTCCCCGGCGGCCGGGCATGAGCCCTTTGCGGCTCGCCCAGCAAAGTGCCGGGACCGGCGGGCTCCCCATCGGGGCTGATAACAGCAAGCGACGCGGGGGTCGCGGCCTCGGGTTCGGGTGGCGGCTGGGGTGGACCTCATGAGCGGTGGCAAGCCGCAGGGCGTGCTGCGTTGGTACCCGCCGCGCTGGCGGGCACGCTATGGCGACGAACTGGTCACGCTGCTGACCGACACCTATGGCGAGCGTCCGGTCCCGCTGCGGTGTCGGCTCTCTCTGGTGCGGGCCGGCGCGGTGGAGTGGTTGCGAGAGTTCGGGCTGGCTGGCATGTCGGCTCCGCCGGCCGAGGGGATACGCGCTGGCGGGCTCGTGGTGCTATGGGCGTGGGCGGTCTTCGTGGTGGCCGGGGCCGGCTTCGCGAAGCAGACCGAACACTGGCAGAGCGCACTCCCACCCCACGGCTGGCTGCCCGCAACGGTCGGTTTCGACACCATCTTCATTGGGGCCGCCGCCGGTGCGGCCATCGTTGCCGCGGGTGCGGCGCTGTGCGCCCGCGCCCTGTTCCGCGCGGTGCGGGCGCCCGGCGGCTGGCAGGCACTGCGTGGCCCGGTGCTGTGGTCGGTCGGCTTCACGGTGCTGGCGGGGGCACTGTTTGCTGTGACCGTGGCATGGGCGCACCACTTCGGCAATGGCTATGTCGAGGCCCCACCACCTGACCTGCCTTACATGCAGGGCAGCCCGCACATGACCGTGCTCGCGTGGCTGGTCCTGGCGTGGGCGCTGGCGGTGAGCGTCATGGTCGCCTCGTGGACAGCTACGGCCACGGCTGCGGTGCGCCGAATCGAGCCCACCAGCTTGCTCGTGCGGGGCGGTGCCGCCTTGGCCCTTGCCCTGACTGCGGTAATGGCCGCCATCACGGCCGGACTGGTCCTGTGGTGGGCCACGCTCGCCGTCCGCGCTCCTTGGTTCTTCAACGGCGCAGCGCCTGGTTCGCCGGGCGCACTGGCCCCGCTGCCGCTCCTGGTGGTGGGGGTGCTCATGGCCGCCGGGCTGGTGATGGCCGCTGTCGGCGCATGGCGGGTAAGCGTCTGTCTCCGCCGGGCCGGGACGGCGGACCCCTCCGGTGCGCCCGCCGGGCACTGAACCGCGCCGCTCAGACCTGCCCGTTCACGGTCTGGAGGTTTCGGAAGATCCCGGCTGTTGTGGGGTGGCCGGGCCGCAGGGTGCCCTGCGCGACAGCGAGAGCCCGGCTGAATAGCTCTACCGCTTCGGTGCGACGGTGCTGCTCGCAGAGGAGCGAGCCGAGGTTGTTGAGGATCAACGCGACCTCAGGGTGGCCGGGGCCGAGCAGGTCCTCTTTGAGCGCCAGGGCTTCGCGGTAGAGCGACTCGGCGCGATCGGCCAGCCCGCACGCCTGCTCGACAGCGGCCAGAGTGTGCAACTGGACGGCGATCTCATAACGGCGCGGTGGCTGGCTCGCCCGGCAAGCGGCCAGGGCTCCTTCAAGTTCCAGGCGTGCTTCGCCGTAGCGATGACGGGCGGCCAGTGCGGCCGCGAGCACCGCGCGTTCGGGGGCAAGGCCCACTGCGTTGGCACCCGCCGCGCGGCGCAGGGCCAAGGCCTCGCGTGCGTGCTGTTCCGCCTGCTCGTAATACTGCTCGGCATAGGCCAGCCCGGCGAGGTTGTGGTGCAGGTCGGCCTGTTGGCCGGTGCTGGCGCCGGACTCCTGCCTGATCTGCTGGACCCACTTGTACAGTCGGTGCGCCTGCCCGAACTCCCCAGCCTCTTTGTGGGTGATGGCAAGCGTTGTCAGCGCGGCGGCGAGCAGGCTCGGCTCGGTGTCGCCCAGCAGTCCGCATGCTCGCTGGAGGGTCTCGGTTGCCTGTCGGTACTGGCCGGACCGCCGGTGCGCGTCCCCCAGGCTGACCAGCACCCGTGCTAGGAGCAACTGGCTGGCCGAGCCGCTAGCCGCCGCAGCGCTGAGTTGGCCTGCCAGCCCGGCTAGCCGGGTGTAGCTGCTGGCGTACTCACAGCGGTCGCGCTCGATGTCTGCCACGGTGAGCGCAGCTTCGCCGGTCACCTCGACGGACCTGCCGTCCAGCAGCCGCAGTGCCCGGCTGGCATGCCGGGCGGCCTCATCGAGGTCGCCGTTGGCCTGCCAGTACCGGGCCAACTGCAGCCGCCGACGCGCCTGGCTCAGCCGGAACCGGCCGAGCCACCCCGGCGGGCCCGCCAACGCTAGGGGCGGGGACATGCCTAGACGCGCTGCAGTGGCTCGCAGTGGTTCAGTTCTCTGCCAGCCTCGGCGACGCCTGTGAACAGGGCGAGCAGCCCGGCCACGCCTGCCACCAGGATGGCGATTCGCCATACCTTGTTCTTCATCATGAGCCCTCCTGCTCCTAGATGTGCTGGAGAGGCTCGCAGTGGTTGAGGTTGGTGCCGGCGTCGGCCCAGGCGGCACCCGCGGACAGGGCGAGCAGCCCGGTCACGCCTGCCACCAGGATGGCGAGTCGCCAGACCTTGATCTTCAGCATGGACTCTCTACCTCCTCGATGTGCTGTAGCAGCCCGGTCACGCCTGCCGCCGCGACGACGAGCCGCCAAATTCTGGCCTTTCGCATGAAACACTTCACTTCAGAGTGTCACAGCCCAGCGGTTCTGTTGCTGTGGTCATTGATGTATGGGCATAATTGCCTATTGATGACACGCGCGTGGTGACACACGGTGTCGTTGCAGCGCCGTGACGTGCTGTAACGGGGGTTTCACGCCGACGAAACGGCCGTGGCAGCGTATCCCCAAGGGGTTTAGTCTGAGCGTTTGCCATTGGCAGTGGAACCAAATGGCCCGGTAACCTCGAAGTCAAGCCCACACACTGGGGTGTCCGGTGGGTTGCAAACAACAGTCATGCCAATTGCCGGTGACTGGGCAGTGAGTGACCTGCAGGCCCCTGTTCTGCAGGCCACGCCGTGCACGTGGTGCCCGCGGTACGGCTCGCGTCATGGGTCCATTCCAGAGGCCGGCCGGACAGCGTACATCAGTGCTGGTACTCAGGCTGGCGCGTGAGTGCGCTGAGTACTCCTACTCAGTACGGCTATGTCAGGGCATGCGAGCATAAGCGCGTGCTCCGGTTGCGAGGATTGCGGCCGCTGATGGTGGCCGACACCTCAGCGGGGATGCTGGCACCTCTGTGGCGCTCGGTCGCGGCGTTCCGTTTCGCTTCGCTGGTGTATGCGGCGGCACTGCTGGTCGTGCGCCGCGGGAACTACTCGCACATTGCGTGGGCCTGGGTGGTGCTGGGCGTGATGGTCGCCTGGACGGGCCTGACCACATACGCGTATTCCGTGCCGGCCCGGCGCACCCGCGTCCTGCTGGCTGCCGACCTGCTGGTGACCACCGCGGCGCTGGGGTCCACCACCCTGGTGCAGTGGCCGCGGAGCACCTATGTCGGGGCCATGCCGGTGACCGCCACCTGGGTCGCTGGCCCGGTGCTTGCCTGGGCGGTGGCCCTGGGGGTCCGCGCGGGGGCGGTGGCAGCGCTCATCCTCGGTGCCTGCATCATCGCCCTGCAGCACCGCTCGCCTGCGGACGCGACATACAACGGGCCGGTCCTGCTGATGATGGCCGGGATCCTGGTCGGCTACGTCTCCCGGCTGACGGCCCGCGCGGAGCGGGCATTGCAGCAGGCCACCGAGATCGAAGCGGCCAGCCGGGAACGGGACAGGATCGCCCGGTCCATCCACGACTCCGTGCTGCAGGTGCTCGCACTGGTCCAGCGCCGCGGTGCTGAGGCTGGCGGCGAGGCCGCCGAGATCGGGCGGCTCGCGGGCGAGCAGGGTGCCGCGCTGCGGGCGCTGATCGCCGCCGACGCCGGGCCGGAACTGGTTGGCGGGCAGCTCGACCTCAGGACGCTGCTCACCCGCGAGGCATCGGCGGCGGTGTCGGTGGTCACTCCCGCTGGTCCAGTCCTCCTGGCCGGAGACACCGCGCGGGAAACGGCTGCGGCGGTACGCGCGGCGCTCGACAACGTCCGGCGGCACTGCGGCGAGTCGGCCCGGGCCTGGGTGCTGGTGGACGACGAGCGGTCGGCCGTGACCGTGACCATCCGCGACGACGGGCCCGGCATCCCGCCCATGCGGCTCGCCGAGGCAGCCGCCGACGGCAGGCTCGGCGTCAGCCACGCGATCTGCGGCCGGATGCGAGACCTGGGCGGGTCCGCTGAGGTCACATCCACCCTGGGCGCCGGGACCGAGGTCCGGCTCCGGGTGCCCAGGCCGGAAGCCTAGCTGGACACCTCTGGGTTGCGGGACCACTGGAGCTGACCAGGCAGCGTGACATACAGGCAGCGTGACATAGGAGCATCATGTGAACGAGCCACGCACCCGCGTCATGGTCGTCGACGACCATCCCATCTGGCGCGACGCTGTAGCCCGTGACCTTGGCGAGGCGGGGTTCGAGATCGTCGCGGCCGTAGGCGACGGGGCACAGGCGCTGCGCGTGGCCGGTGCGGTGCGGCCGGACGTGGTCCTGCTCGACCTGCAACTGCCCGACATGTCCGGGGTCGACGTGGCCCGCGGCATCCTGGCCGCCCAGCAGGGCACACGGGTGCTGGTCCTGTCGGCCAGTGGCGAGCAACAGGACGTCCTCGACGCGGTCAAGGCCGGTGCCGCCGGGTACATCACCAAGTCAGCGAGCCGGGCCGAGTTCCTCGACGCGGTGCGCCGCACCGCGGCCGGTGATGCCGTGTTCGCCCCCGGCCTGGCCGGCCTGGTCCTGGGCGAGTTCCGGCGGCTGGCGGCCAGCCCGGCACCGGACACGCCCCAGCTGACCGACCGTGAGGCCGAGGTGCTGCGCATGGTCGGCACCGGCCTGTCGTACAAGCAGATCGCCGAACGGCTGGTGCTCTCCCACCGCACCGTGCAGAACCACGTCCAGAACACCCTGACCAAGCTGCAGCTGCACAACCGGGTGGAGCTGGTCCGCTACGCCATCGAGCACGGCCTGGACGTCGGGCCGCACGAGCCGGGCAGCCCCCCGCCAGCGTCTCGGCGCAGCTAACGCAGCACAGCTACGGGCTGTGTGTAAGTGCACGGCGGCGGAGGTCCGTGACGGGACCCCGAAGAGGGGGAGACAAGGCGCCAGGCCGTGGACCTTCACCGGGACAGTCCTGGCTGCCTCCCAGTCGGGCCTGGTCAGGCGGAGGCGACGGGCGCAGGCGGCGCGGCCGCGGACGACATGGCGTTCGATGCCGTCGTCGCGGTACCCCAGACGGCGCGACACTCCCAGGGACGCCCGGTTGTGCTCGAACGCCGCGGACACGGCATGCTGCGCCCCAAGCCCCGCGAAGGCCAGGTGCAACACGGCCGCGCGCATCTGCGTCCCGGTTCCTTGTCCCTGGTGGGCCAGGCCGAGCCAGGAGCCCGTGCTCACCTCACGCAGTACAGCGAACTGGCGGCCGCCGATGCTCTGCACGCCGACCACGACGTTGTCGCGCACGACGGCGAACTCCAGTGTCCAGTTGTCCGGCTGCCACGACCCCCAGCGGGCCCAGTGGTACTGCAGCGTGTTACGCCCTCGCTCCTCGGGTGAGGCATCGGTCCACGCGGCGGTGAACGGCTGCACGTCCGGCCGGTGCACACCCGCCGCGGCCAGGTCGGCCAGTGCGTCCAGGTCGGCATGGGTCGGCCAGCGCAGCTCCAGCGACGGGGTGCGCAGTCGTAGCTCGGTCAGCGGCCACCGGGACATCCCCATAGCCGCGATTATGCGGCGGCCCTCCCGGGTAGGGCACCTGATTTTCCGCGCCGCACGAGGTCACAGGCTCGCCGGTGACCCGGGCGACCAGCTTTCCGGCCGCGTGGAGTGGGGCGACGACGTCCTCGGTGAGGCCGTGCCGGGTGGCCAGCCAGGCCGGGTCGAGGTAGCTCATCCAGATGGTGCCTGCGTCGTCCTGCCAGACCAGCACCTTCAGGGGCAGGTCGATGGCGGTTAGCGGCGAGGCCACCATGGCGGGCGTGCCGCCGGCCGGGCTGCCGAAGACCAGGAGCTTGGTGTCGCGCAGGAACAGCCCGGCTTTCTCGGCTTCGCCGCTGTGGTCCACGAGGGTGAACAACGTGGCCCCGGCCGCATGGATCGCCTCGGTTAGCCGCTGCACCGTGTCGGCGACCGAATACGGGCTGCGCTGCAGGATGCCGTCGGTGGCGTGCGTCCCGGCCGGGGTGGGGCACTGGGTCTCGTTCATCGTCCGCCTCCGGTCGTTGTTGGTGTATGCCCTCGTCATCTTTCCCGGCGTCACGTGTCAGCATGGTGGGCAATGACGGGGGTGTCCCAGGGGAGGAACGACGGCCAGCCACGACGGTCAGCCCGGCCATGACTACGCTGCAGGCGAACCCGGAGCCGAGCCGGACGCGCGGTTCACGCTCGCCAATGAGCGCACGTTCCTGGCCTGGAACCGGACCGCTCTCGCGCTGGTGGTGGCCGGCCTCGGGATCGTGCAGCTCCTGCCGCCGTTCCCCGGCGTCCCGTGGGGCCGTCACGCTCTCGGTGTCCCGCTGATCGTGCTCGGTGCGGTCGTGTCCGGGACCGCGTACTGGGAATGGCGCCGCAGCCAGACCGCTCTGCGGGTGGGTGGTCCGCTGCCCCGGTCGGTGCTGCCGCGTGTCCTGGCCGGGACCATCACCGGTGTTGCGGCCCTGTCCGCGGCCGTGCTCCTAGTCTCGGCCGTCCATTAGCGGTGCCCGTGGATCCCTACGGACGGCGACAGGCCGGGCACCCCACGGCATCGTCGAAGCCCTCGGGGCCAGGACCGGGCTTGTCGGATCCTCCCGACGACCCGGACCTCGACCCCGGCCTGGCGGGGGAGCGGACGAGGATGGCCTGGGTCCGGACCGCGATCGCCTTCGCGGCCGTGGGTGCGGTGATCGCCAGGAAGGAACTGGTCCCTGGTGCACTCGTGGTGGCCACTTCTCCCCTCGTGGGCGCCCTCGGCCACTACGCGGTCCGTGACCGGCAGACGCAGGCGCGGTCGAAGCTGCTCCTGCTGGTCACCCTGACCGTCCTGGCCATAGCAACCCTGGCCGTCACCATCGCCCTGGTCGGCGCCAGCCCCACCAGCCTCCGTGACCTTCTCCCTCTCCACGGCTAAACCTGTCCACCAGCCCGGCTACCCAGCCAGCCCGGCCGAATCCACCCCAAACGCGTGATCATCGAGGAGTTCGTATGTCAAAGCCGCTGTTGGCGCGACAGGTCTGACACGCAAACTTGCCCTCAAAAGGGCCTGCCACTCAAACCGGGCTCCCCAGGGTCAAGCAGTGGCGGTTTCCATGATCCTGAAGACTTCTCAGTCACCACGACTGAAATTCCTACAGGATCATGGGAACAACCCACCACCGCGGGAAGCGGGGGCCGCCACCCCGCCGCAGGC
>DASYYE010000559.1:0-21634 GCA_035946955.1 Streptosporangiaceae bacterium
GACGTCTACAACCAGGCCATGCAGCCCTCGCCGCACGACGTGGACTGGGCCGCGAACCTGGCCGGGCGGAGCCTGCTGACCGGGAGCGCGGCGCGTCCTGCGGGGTATGCGAACCTAAACATGGCGTCCTACTCTCCGAGCCAGGACTTCCCGCTCCCCACACCCTTCGGGCCGGGTGGGCAGTCCATCCCCCGTGAGGTGCTGGAAGGGATCTTCGCGCAGGAATCCAACTTCGCCCAGGCATCCTGGCACTCCGTGCAGGGGGTGGCCGGCAACCCACTGATCGGGGACTACTACGGGGCAGGCGGCGGCTATGTCCCCGGGGTCGCCACACCGGACTGCGGCTACGGCGTGGGCCAGGTGACGACCGGCATGCAGCAGGGGGCAATGTCCAATTTCCTGCAGCGCAAGGTCGCCGTCGACTATGCGGAAAATGTCGCCGCCTCGGCCCAGATCCTGGCGCAGAAGTGGGACGAGCTCACCGCGGTCGGCATCATGGCCAACGGCACCGACCCGGCAACCCTGGAGAACTGGTACCTGGCGCTGTGGGACTACAACAGCGGCCTGCACCCCAACCAGGGCTCCGGCCCCTGGGGCCTTGGCTGGGCCAACAACCCGGCCAACCCCGACTACCCCTACAACCGCAACCCGTTCCTGCACCAGGACACCTCGGCAGGCTTCGTGGTCAGCTACGGCGACGCGGCCACCCCCGCTGACTGGCCCTATCAGGAGAAGGTGTTCGGCTGGATGGAGGTGCCGATCGAGTCATCCCTGACCGGCGACGCGTCGTACGAGGGAACCATCGAGACCTTCGACCAGGCCAGCAACACCAACGTGATCCGGCCCGACGCGTTCGAGCTGACCGAGCCCGGCATCTACACCTTCTGCGACACCATGGACAACCAGTGCGACCCGACCGTGTGCAGCCGCACGGTGTACGGCGGCGGCTGCAACCCGCTGACCAGCGACGGGATGGGCCCGTGTACCAGGGCGGACTACGAGTGCTGGTTTCACGCCCAAGTCACGTGGTGCTCGATCATCAATCCCTGCCATACCGGCACATGGGAGTACAACCAGGGCGACCCGGAGCCCGCGGCTCAGTCCGGCGACTACTACCCGATCCCGACCTGCCCGCTGAGTGCGGCCGACACGCCACCGGGCACCGTCGTGGTGGACAGCCAGGCGAACGCGGTCAACCTGCAAGGCTGCACAGCAGACAACATGAACTGGCAGAGCGCTGGCTTCTTCGAGTTCACCTACGGCGACCCCGCGATACCCGGTTCGCAGCAGACCGACATGGACGTGCACCAGCTCGGCACCGGGCTCGGCGGCCACATGTGGTTCACCCACACCGATGAGCCGACCGACGCCAGCGGCGTCTCGCTATGGGGGGTGACGGGCACCTGGACCCCGGACCTGACCGGCCCCGACGAAGGCCTCGACGAATACAACGTGCTGGCCTACATCCCGGCAGGCGGGGCCACGGCCACGCAGGCAAGCTACACCGTCAACGACGGCTCAGGCAGCAGCCAGACCGTCACCATCAACCAGAACAGCTACACCGACCAGTGGGCCAGCCTGGGGACGTTCTGGCTGGCCCCCGGCGCACGGGTGTCCCTGACCAACCTGCACACCGACAGCCCCGGCGACCTGGCTTTCAGCGGCATGGAGTTCGTGCCCGTGAACACGCCTGTGGCCGGGGTGAGCGCGCCGTGGTGGCTGGGTGTCGTCGCCACGAGCACGAGTTCGTTCCACCTGTGGTGGCCGGATTCGGTAGCAGGTGCCCAGTACCAGATCTCCAACGGCACTACCACCCAGACCACGGCCGCGGGCGCGGCAAGCTTCGACTGGGGCGGGGTGGCACCAGGCACGGAGATGTGCTTCCAGATCCGCGCGATCAGCGCCACAGGGTCGTCGTCACGCTGGATACCAGGCTCTCCAGGCGAGTGCGAGAGCACCCCGCCCTCATCCGCGGTACCGCCGTCCCCTCCCACGCAGTTCACCGCCGTCGCCACCGCTTCCCACCTGACCGAACTGGACTGGACCGACAACACCGGCGGCAGGGCCATCTACCAGATCAGCAACGGCACCGCGTCGATGATGACCAATGCGGGTGACACCATCTTCGACTGGGGCGCCGAGTCGCCGGGGACCAAGACCTGTTTCACCATCAGGGCCATCACCTTCAATGGCGCCTCGCCATGGGTACCTGGCGGTTCCTCTGGCGCGGTGTGCGCCACCACACCGCCACTGTCCTGCCAGGCAAGCAATGACACGCCTAACCCGGCCAGCGGCGCGGTCGACCTCTACCACGGCACGAGCCAGGCCAGTGCCCTGCAGATCGAGCAGAATGGGGTCGACCCCAGCCTGGGCAGATCCTTCACCGACTTCGGCCGCGGCTTCTACGTCACCACCGACCTGGCACAGGCCCAGCGCTGGGCCAACACCAAGTTCCGGGGCCAGACCCCCTACATCGTCCATTTCCGCATCCCCTACCGCCAGCTGAAACCCGGCGGCCTGTGCGGTGTGGTGTTCCCGCTCACGCCGGTCTCCTATGACTATCTCGCCTTTGTCCTGGCGAGCCGCATGGTCCAGCAGCCGGCGGGCTGCGCCGGTTACGACTTCGCAGAAGGACCGCTCCTGGGCAACCCGGGGGACTTCCTGGGCGGTGGGGCCGCGCGCACCCTTGGCCAGCAGGACACTTTCTGCACCCCCGCGAGCGCGCCCGTCCTGAACTCGGGTTTCTTCAACATATTCCCGGCGTCGTGATACCGGAAAGCGGTGACCCCGCGCACATGGGCGAGTTCGGCAACATCAGGGCGACCGCGGAAGCGACCACCTACCTCGGCTCCATCGCCGACGCGATGGCAGCCACGTACTCCATGTCCCGCGCCGAAGCGGTAGCCCGGATCAGCCGCTACTGGGACGGCCTCGACTTCCTCACCGAGACCGAAACAGGCCTCCTGACACATGAGAGTCCCGACTACTGGGCCGGGATCATCTATTCCGGCGGCAGTCCCTGACCCGGTTGTGAGGGTGCCGTGAGCTGGGCCGAATCGAGTGCTACACCAACCAGGAAGGGTAGTGACAGTGACTAGGAGGGGCATGCGCTTGGGCGCCGCGGCGGTGCTGGCGGCCGGGCTCATCGCGGGTACGCTCGCAGTCCCCGGTGTGGCCTATGCCGACCCGCCGCCTCCGTGCTACGGCGGCAGTTGTGTCGGCGTGGACCCGATCGTGCACAACGCGTCCGGGGAGTGCGACGGCGGCGCGCAGACGCTGGACACCGCCCACCCACCAGGAGGCGGGCCAGCGGTGGAACTGCGGTGGTCGGACTGGTGCCACGCCAACTGGGCCAAGATCGATGACTTTTCGGAGCCCAGCGCCTGGAACTACTGGGTCGAGACCTGGGACGGCACGCAGGAGTCCGCCATCCCCTACCAGGGCTACAGGTGGACCTACATGGTCGACGGAACCCAACTGGCCAGGGCCTGCATCCAGGGCTTCGAAACCTCCCAGTACAACTGCACCGGATGGCACTAGCTTGACTCTGTCGGGGATCTTGGTCGCTGCGGCTTAGCTGACGGCTCGCCATGGGCCCAGGCGCTGGATGTCGTGCTGGTCGAGGTAGTCCTGGAAGGCCGTCGGCGGTCGCGGGGATGTGCTCTCGCCGGGCGGCAGCTGGCTGAGGCGTTCGATGTTGACCGCGATGGCGGTCAGGACATGCTGCAGGTGGGCCTTGGGCTGTCCCCGGTAGCGGCAGTGGCGCATGCCGTGGCCGCGGGCGAACTCGCAGACGGTGCCCTCGACGCCGGACCGCACAGCGTAGCGCTTGTGCCAGGCGGGATCCTGCTGGTCGGCGCGGTTGCGGGACTGCAGCTCGTAGAGCTCGCGCGGGGGGAAGCCCACGGTGCGCTTGCCGTCGCCGGAGGTGGTGCAGGCGGCCCTGGCGGGGCAGGGCTGGCACTGGCCCTTGGTGAAGCGCGCCACGATGAGCGGGGCGGCGTCGGGGGAGGACGTGGGTAGGGGCCGTGTCACCCCTTGCTGACCTGGCCCTGGGGACAGGTAACTTCCCGGCGGTCGTAGTCGACGCGGAAGTCGTCGCGGGCGTAGCCCTCCTGGACGCGGTGCTGGCGGGCATGGTGGCGACATCGGTGATGATGTTGGGCCCGTCTTCGGCGCAGGTCTCGGTCACGTGGGCGAGGTATCCCGTCCAGCGGGTGACCTGGCCCCGGCGGGAGTAGCGGGCGGCCAGGTCGTAGGGGGACACGATGCGGGCGGCCGACGGCGGCAGGCCGGCGCCGGCCTCATCGTCGCGCCAGCGCAGGCGCCCGGCGGAGTCCCAGTGGTAGTTCTGGAGGAGGATCTGCCGCAGGGCCTCCACCCGGGGGCCGAGCAGCAGGTCCGGGTGGCGGGCGGCCAGGGTGCTCGATCAGCCGGCGGGCATCCGTGCCGGCCTCCTTCAGCCGGGCCAGGGCCAGGTCAAGAAGCCGGTCGGCCGCCCGTCCTCCAGCAGCCGGTCGCGGAAATCGCCCAGCACGCTGTGGTGGAAGCCCGGATCGTCGAGATCGAGGCCGAGCGCGTACCTGAAGTCGATGCGGCACCGCACCGCCTCGGCGGCACCGCGGTCAGAGAGATCGAGCAGGAACTGCAGCACGCTCACCGTGGCCAGCTGCGCCGGCGAGATCCCGGGCCGCCCGTCCCGTGGATACCAGCCGGCGAAGTCCTCGTCCGCCCACAGGCCGTCGAGCCGGTCCCGCACCCACATCGCCGTCGTCCCGGCCGGGTTGCTGGCCCGCGCCACCCGCGCGGTCAGCTCCGGAACCTCGACCCCCCAGGCGGGGACGGATCGACATCTCGCACTCCTCAGGGATCTCGCCGGACTCATGTCCCCGCAAGACTGGCCCCGGGCATCACTGCAGTCAGCCAAATACCAAGACTCCCGACAGAGTCAAGCTAGTCCGTCCCTTCGGGGAGCGCTTCACCTGGTCACAGCACCATCACCGGGTTGATCAGAGGCTCATCAGCGGGAACTTCGGCCTAGTTGTATGACGGGTCTAGTCTCTGCTGCTGTCTTGGCCGACAGCAGGCCGGAATCGTTTCGGTAGCGCCCTGCTTGATGGTGGAGCCCAAGGCATCGATCACTCGAGATCACACGGGGAGAGTCATGGTCGTCAACCAGCTTGTTTCACGCGTTCCCCGGTTCGTCCGCCGCGGCTCCATTATCGCGGTAGCCGCCGCAGCCACTGGGATCCTCGCCGCCGGGCCAGCCTCCGCCTATAACCTCACCGGGACTACCGTTGCCGGAGCAGGCCTCAACGTCCACCAGGACCTTAACGGTGGAGCCGGTCCGATCCACAATGGGCCGGTGATAGCCGTAATCCCGTACAACAGCACCGTCTACATCGACTGCTATTGGTATGACGCCCCTGAAACAGGCCCGTGGGGCACCACCAGCGTCTGGGACGATATTGAGGGTTACCGGACACCCGACGGGAACTATCACGACCTGTCCGCTTACAACGGTGACGAATTCGTCACCGACGCCTGGGTGAACACCGGCGGCAACAGCGCCAACCAGACAGGCCCGTGCTACGGCGGAGGGAAGCCCAGGCGGCACTAGCGCCAAATCGCGGCGATCAGCGAATGGCTCCGCTCCAATTTGTTAAGCATGCCCTAGTTGTACGACGGGTCTAGTCTCTGCTGCTGTCTTGGCCGGCAGCAGGCCGGAATCGTTTCGGTAGCGTCCTGCTTGATGGCGGAGCCGCAGAGCTCGTGGCCCCGCCATCAAGCGGGGCAGGCAACGCCGCTGCGAATTGAACGCGGTACACGGCGGGCGCTGGGTGTCGCGAGCCAGGCCGGCGGCTTGGCCGGATGCCGCAACGACGCGGATCTCATCGCCGAGCTACTCGGCGGGTACAGGTTGCACGGGTCCACTGCGACCCGGACCGGCATCCTCGACGCGTACGAGCGCCTCATCGCAGCACGTCAGCACCCCGGAAGATCACTCGGAGCCGGAACGTGGCCGAAGTCGGGTCTTAGTGGAGTGGTTCGACGGGTTCGAGGGTTGCCGAGGCCATCGTCCCGCTAACGCCGTCCATGTCGGCGCAGGCTGCCTGACGGCATGGAGGATTAGCGCGACGCGGTCAGAGAGCGGGGCCGCGGGTACATTAGCGAGCTCGAACCCCCAGGTCACGGTACGCCTGCTCGTGGACCTGCTCAAAGACGCACCGGCACCCATGATCGATGTACCGATACGGACAATCTTTTGTCCGTGGGCGCACATCGATCTTGGTGGACAGGGGGGGGTGGGTCTTGCTGCGGGCCACCTTTTTGTCCGCCAGCCCACATTCATCACCGCGATGATCGTTGTGGGTCTTGGCATGGGGCGCTCTCTTACCCATGCCACCACAGACCATGGTCATGGTGATCATTTGGCGCCACCCCTGCCATGATCACAATGTCGAGTGCCTCGCTGGCCGCTGGAGGGGAGCTGCGGGCAGCGAGGCGGCCTGGCTCAGTCGTAGACGATGACCTGGCGGATGACCTCGCCGTTGCCTAGCGCGCTGAGGGCGTCGTCGATGTCGTCAAGCTTCAGCCGCTGGGTGACCATGCCCTCCAGGTCCAGCCGCCCGGCGCGCCACAGGCCGATCAGCCGGCCGAAGTCCCGGCGGACGTCAGCCCCGCCGTACAGCGACGGCACCAGCGTCTTGCCGTCGAAGAGCAACTCGAACGGGCTGAACTCGACCTGCTGGTCCGCCCGGCCCGCCCCGACGATGACGACAGTCCCGCCACGGCGGGCAGCGGACCAGGCGGTGCGGATGGTCTGGGGCAGTCCCACCACTTCGAAGGCGTAGTCGAAGCCCTCGCCTGCGGTGAGCTCGTTCTTCAGGTCTCCCAGCTGGTCCGGATGGACGGCGTGTGTGGCGCCGAGGCGGAGGGCGTGGGCGTGCTTGGCTGGCACGGTGTCCACCCCGACGATCACCGACGCGCCGGACAGGCGCGCGCCCTGGATCGCCGCGATGCCCACACCGCCACAGCCGATGACGGCCACGGATGCGCCGGGCTCCACCCGGGCGGTGTTGATCACTGCGCCGACGCCCGTCATCACGCCGCAGCCGACGAGGGCGGCCACCTCGTAGGGGACGTCCGCCGGGATCTTGACCGCGCCCTCCTGGGGGAGCACCATCTCCTCCGCGAACGCACCGCACCCCGCCATCCCGAACGCGGGCGTGCCGCCGATCATGAAACGCGGCTCCAGGTACGCCCTGATGACGTGGGTCATGCAGTGATAGAGCTCGCCGCGCAGGCAGGACACGCAGGTCCCGCACGGCGGAACCCAGTTCGCGACCACCCGGTCACCCACGGCCAGGCCGGTGACGCCCTCGCCGACGTCGGTCACTTCCCCGGCCGCCTCGTGGCCGAGGACCGCGGGCAGCGGCTGGGGCAGCCCGCCGGTGCGGGCGGAGAGGTCCGAGTGACAGACACCCGCCGCGTGGACCCGCATACGGACCTGCCCAGGCCCGGGGTCCACGGTGGTGACGTCATCCCGGATCGTGATCTTCTCGTCGTCGAGGGAGGACAGCACAGCGGCTCGCACAACCCACCTCCGGTCTCTCACGGATGCGCGGCGGTTGCCCCGGAAAAGTAGAACAGGTTTCACTTCGCTTCCGCAAGGCCCACCGCCCCGAAAACAGCAGGTGACATTCCTGGGGGTCGTCTCCGGCCCGCGGGAGTAGCCTGACGGAAAGAGCCCACCCCAGGCTGCGAGGCTGGTGAGTACCTGTGGCCAAGCAGAAAACCGCCGCCTTTGACACCACGGTCCCCAACGTCGCCCGCATATACGACTTCTGGCTGGGCGGCAAGGACAACTTCGCCGCCGACCGTGAGGCCGGAAACAAGCTCATCCGGGCGGTCCCGTATGCCGCGCTGGCGGCACGGGCCAACCGGGCGTTCCTGCGCCGGGTTGTCCGGGTGCTGGCAGCCGAGGAGGGAATCCAGCAGTTCATCGACGTGGGCACGGGCCTGCCCACGGCCGGGAACGTCCATGAGATAGCGCGCCAGGCGAGGCCCGGAGCCCGGGTCGTCTACGTGGACAACGACCCCGTCGTGTGCGCCCACGGGCGCGCGTTGCTCGCCAGCGACGAGACCCAGATCATCGAGGCCGACCTGCGCCACCCGGAAGAGATCATCAACCATCCGCAGACGCGGGAGCTGATCGACTTCACCCAGCCGTTTGCGCTCATGTTCACGAGCGTCCTGCACTTCGTGCCGGACGATGACGACGTCCGGGCTGTCATCGCCCGCTTCCGCGATGTCATGGCACCCGGCAGCTACCTCGTCGTGTCCCATGTCTCGCATGAGTCACGCCCGGACGACCTGCGGGCGAAGCAGGCCGCCGAGGTCTACAGCCAGTCATCGGCCCCGCTGACGCTGCGCAGCGTCGAGACGGTGCGCAGTTTCTTCGACGGCTTCGACCTGATCGAGCCCGGCCTGCCGTGGGTCTCGGAGTGGCGGCCCAATCCGTCCAACCCGTCCGAGCACGTCAAGGGCGTCACCGAGAGCATGCGCGGCGGCGTCGGGCGCAAGGTCTCCTGACCGCGCGCGGCACGGTCAGCACCAGCCACCCTGGCATCACCCCGGCGCCGGTGACCAGACCGCACCGGCGGCCTCAGCGCAGGATTCCGCCTGGGCCAGGCCTGCTGCCAGCGCGGGCGCCCACGTGGCAGCGTCGAGGACGTTGGCGCCCATCGCCTCGGCGGCCCGGGCGTCCGGCGAGACCACCCACGTGCGTGCCGCCCCGACCTTGGCGAGTTCGGCCTCGAGCGAACCGGTCGGGACCAGGTGCCCGATGGCGTTCAGGACGATGACGGTGGAAGCGCCCTCGGCGAGGTCCGCGTTGGTGGCAGAACGGATGCCGCCGTCCATGTAGCGGTGCCCGCCGATCGTCACCGGCGGGTAGACGCCAGGGACCGCGCAGCTTGCCGCCACCGCCCGCGGCAGCGGCACACCGCTGTCGCGGTGCCAGACAGCCAGCTCACCGGTCCCGGTGTCCACCGACGCCACCAGCAGGCGGCGCTGCGGCCACTCCTGGTGGGCGGGCAACAGCGCGGTGATCCGGCGGATATGCGCGGCCTCATCGCCAGCCGGTGCGGTGACGGCGGCCGCACCTACCCGGCGGCGCGCCGTGAGCGGGTCCAGTTCCGCGTCGAAGAGCGGGGCCAGTGCGGCCAGGACCGTGTCGAGGTCCGGGGGCGGTGCCGCGGGCGCACCTGCCGCCCTGCTCTCCTGCCGCTCGAGGAGTGTCCGCAGGTCCGACCTGGACGCCACATGCGAGCCCACGATGGACCCCGCCGATGTGCCAACGACGAGGTCGGCCGTGTAGAGGTCGACGCCTGCCTGCTGGAGGCCCAGCACCATCCCCGCTTCCCACGCGATGCCGGCGACGCCGCCGGCGCCGAAGACCACAGCCACAGTCATGGGTGGATTCTGCCCTGACCCACGCAGTCCTGACATGGCCGGGCCGGCAACGCCGACACACCAGGGGTGGGGCTACCGCAGCAGCCTCCTAGCCAGGCACGGTAGTTTCGCCTCACCGTGATCACACTGGAGCCAAGGAGCGCTGAGATGGCAGAGAGCAGTGCGGCTGCCGGTCCCGGGCTCAGCCACTACCCGGTAGCGGGCAGCCCTGCCACCGGCGAGGACCCGGCGCTGACCTCACGGCGGGCGGCCATCTCGGAGCTTGGCGACGCCCTCCGGGCGCTGGTCGAGGCGGCCGCTGCCACCGAGGTGCCCGAAGTCATCCTCCGCCAGGTGGCCCCCCAGGTGCGCGAGGCCACGGCCGCGCTGAGCCAGCAGACCCGCAAGCGAGCGGACCTGCCGAGCTCGGATGACCTGCTCGGTGGGTACCGGATGTACAACCCGGTGACCGGCAGGGGCAGCGCCCTGGCCCCGCCCCTGGACATCGAGAGGGACGGCACCCAGGTGACGGGCACCTGCACGCTCGGCCTGGCTTTCGAAGGACCACCGTCCTATGCGCACGGCGGCGTCAGCGCGACACTGCTCGACCAGTTGCTCGGATACGCGGCGAGCGCGGCAGGACACCCAGGCATGACCGTGACGCTGGAGCTGAGGTACCGGGCTCCCGTCCCGTTGCAGACCCCGCTCCGCCTCACGGCCGAGGCCGGCGAGGCCGACGGACGGCGGATCACCGCGCACGGGGTGATCACGACCGCCGCCGAGCCTGACAAGGTCCTGGTGGAGGCGACCGGAGTGTTCGTCGGGCTGCGCCCTGAGCAGGCTGCCCGCCTGTTCCGCGCGGTGCAACCCGACGCCACCGACCCCCTCGTCGCGCACGACTGAGGCCACGCCCCGGGCAGCGGAGGTGGAGCTTCCCGGAAATTGCCTGGCGGCAGGCGGGCCGGCCAGCCTAAGGTCTGCCGAATGGGGATCGTAGTCCGTCCCGTCGCTTCCGACGGGGACTATGAAGCGTGGCGGCAGGTACGGCTGGCCGTGGTGCCGTACGAGCGGGCGCCCTCCGTGCCGGAGTTGCGCGAGCGCGCCGGGGACCAGCGGAGCCACTTCCTGGCCGAACTGGACGGCAGGCTGGCAGGCTCCGGCATTGTCGGCAAGTCTGACCTGGCCGGCCGCGGCTCGCTGGCGGCACGGGTGCTCCCGGCGCACCGCCGCCTCGGAGCCGGGACGGCGCTCTTGCGGGTGCTGGCGGAGCAGGCTGCCGCGATGGGGTTCGGCGTTGTCGGTACCAGCATCGATGATCCAGGCTCGCTGCGGTTCGCGGAACGGTACGGCTTCACCGAGGTGGACCGTGAGGTCGAGCAAGTGCGGGCCATCGGCAACGAGCCCGTGCCGCAGGTTCCCGCCGGTGTAGTGATCGTCCCTGTGAGCGCCCGGCCGGGACTGTGGCGCTCCGCCTACGAGTCCGTCGGCGTCCAGGCGTTCCAGGACGTGGCCACGATCTCGGCGCTGGATGTCACGCTGGCGGAATGGGAGCGCGACTGGATCACCAACCAGGACGCGACGTTCATCGCCCTGGCCGGTGACGAGGTGATCGGCTGCGCCGGGCTGATGCCCGACCCGGACAACCCGCAGCGGGCCGAGCACGCGCTGACCGCGGTGCGCAGGGACTGGCGCAGGCGCGGCGTGGCCGCCGCCCTCAAACGCACCACACTCGCCTGGGCGGCAGCCCATGGGCTCACCGAGGTCTACACCTGGACCCAGCGCGGCAACGACGACATGCGGGCGCTCAATACGCATCTGGGCTTCGTCACCCGCCGGGAGAGCATCAGCATGCAGGCGGACCTCCCGCTGACGGCCATGCCTGCCGCCGACGCGAACCCCCGTCCGTAGCCTCAGGTGGGGAACGCCGGGGGAGCGGTGATAATAGCGGCATGAGTTCGCCGAAGAAGCCCCAGGCTGGCCGGGGCGGCGCTGTCGACGGGATGGCCGAGGGCGCCGCCCGGTCCGAACGCCGCGCCCAGATGGTGCAACTCGCGGGCGAACTCTTCGCGCGCAAGGGCTACCGCGGGACGACCGTGCGCGAGATCGCCGATGCCGCCGGCATCCTCTCGGGCAGCCTGTACTACCACTTCGACTCCAAGGAGTCGATCGGCGACGAGATCCTGTCCAGCTTCCTGAACGCGGTCCTCGCGGACTACCGTGCCGCCGTTGCCTCCGGCAGCAACCCCCGTGAGGTGATCGAGCAGATCGTCCGCTCGACCAGCCGGACCTTGGTCCGGCACCAGGCGGCGCTGGCGATGCTCGAAAACGACTGGAACTACTTCAGCACCCAGCCCAGGTTCAGCTACCTGCGCAAGGCGCTGGCGGAGATCGAGCGGACCTGGGTCTCCCAGCTCGACCTCGGCAAGCAGGCCGGCCTGTTCCGCGCCGACCTCAACCCGAAGCTCACCTACCGGCTGCTCCGTGACGTGCTGTGGATCACGGCACAGTGGCGCCGGCCAGGCGGGGTCAGCACCGACGAGGTGGTGCAGGAGTTCCTCCGGCTACTCTTCAACGGGATCTCCGCGCCCGCCGCCGAGGCTGTCCAGCCAGGGGCGGCCTGAGCCCCGGTACACCCATGCCAGCCTCGCAAGGCCAGCGCGTCCTGTGTAGTCTCCTACCAAGCAAGCGTTTGGTTGACACGCTCGTTCACTGGGCACGGAGGTGAGGCGGAATGGGCCGGCTCGACGGCAAGGTCGCGCTCATCACCGGAGGCGCCCGGGGCATGGGCAAGTCGCATGTGCGCCACTTCGTCGCCGAGGGTGCCCAGGTGGTGTTCGGTGACGTGCTGGACGACAAGGGTGCCGCGGTGGCCGCCAAGCTCCCCGCGGGGTCGTGCCGCTACATCCACCACGACGTTACGAGCGAGGCGCAGTGGGCTGGCGCGGTGGGGACCGCGCTCGCGGAGTTCGGCAAGCTCGACGTGCTGGTCAACAACGCGGGCGTGCTGAAGTCCGCGCCGATCGCGGAGATGCCGCTCGCTGACTTCCGGCAGGTCATGGACATCAACGCCATCGGCTGCTGGCTCGGCATGAAAACGGTCATCGAACCGATGACCGCCGCGGGCGGCGGGTCGATCATCAACATCTCCTCGATCGAGGGGTTCGCCGGGGCCGCCGGGCTCTCGGCCTATACGGCCAGCAAGTTCGCGGTCCGGGGGATGACCAAGGCCGCCGCGCAGGAACTCGGCAAGTTCGGCATCCGGGTCAACTCCGTCCACCCGGGCGGGGTCATGACCAGCATGGTCCTCGCCCAGGCCGAGTCCTACGACCACGCCGACGGTGACGCCTTCATCAAGTCACTGCCGCTGGCCCGCTTCGCCGAGCCCATCGAGATATCTCGGCTGGTAGCGTTCCTCGCCTCGGATGAGTCGTCCTACTCGACCGGCAGCGAGTTCACCGCCGACGGCGGGATACTCTCCGGACCTGGCTACTGACCACACCGGCCCGCATGAACGGGAGGCCCCTTCACCATGGCTGAGGCGTTGACCTTGGACGGCGCAGCGGCGGTCGTCACCGGCGCGGGCAACGGGCTCGGCCGCGCGGAGGCGCTCGCGCTCGCGCGGGCCGGTGCCCGGCTCGTGCTCAACGACCTGCCGGGCGACGCGGTGGAGTCGGTCGCCGAGGAGATCCGCGCGGACGGCGGGCAGGCCGTTGTCAGCGCGGGAGACGTCAGTGAGTGGCAGACCGGCCAGCAACTGGTGGACGCGGCGGTCGAGGAGTTCGGCCGGCTGGACATCCTGGTGAACAACGCGGGGGTGCTGCGGGACCGGATGGTCTTCGGGATGTCCGCCGAAGAGTGGGACACGGTCATCCGGGTGCACCTGCGCGGCCACTTCGTGACCACCCGCTTCGCCACCGCGTACTGGCGGGAGCAGAGCAAGCAGACGGGAGCCCCTGTCTACGCCCGGATCGTGAACACCTCCTCCGAGGCGTTCCTGCTCGGCTCCGCCGGTCAGCCCAACTACGCCGCCGCCAAAGCAGGGATCGTCGCGCTGACCGTCACCACCGCGCGCAGTTGCGCCCGCTACGGCGTGGCGGCCAACGCGATCTGCCCACGGGCGCGCACGGACATGACGGCTGGTCTCATGGGCGAGGCCCCAGAGGGTGATGTGGTGGACCCGCTCGCCCCGGAGCATGTCGCCCCGCTCGTGGTGTACCTGGCAGGGCCGGCGGCCGGGATCAACGGCGAGGTGTTCGTCGTCCACGGGGGAGTCGCCGCCGTGATGGAGCCGCCCAGGGTCCGCGCCACGTTCTTCGCCGCGGACCACGGCTCGCCCGACGGCATGTGGACTCTGGAGTCGGTGGGCCAGGCGCTGGACACGGTGTTCGGCCGCGGCCTTCCCTCAGCTGGCTTCGCCTGCGAAGACACGCTCGCCCTTGCCGCCGAGACCATCGGCTTCGGCGCTGCGGGCCAGGGCCGGCAAGGATGAGCCGGAGCCGAGCCGGGTGCCCGGGACGGCGGAGTGGACCAGGCCGATGAAAGAGTGGACCAGGCCGATGAAACAGCGCGACCAGGTAGCCATGACCCCCGCGGAGATCGCCATCCTGCTGGCGGAGTCCCGCAAGCTCCAGCTGGCCACGATCAACCCGGACGGCACCCCGCACCTGGTCACCATGTTCTACGCGCTGCTCGGCGGACAGATCGCGTTCTGGACCTACCGCTCCTCCCAGAAGGCCTGCAACCTGGCCCGTGACCCCCGGGTGACCTGCCTGGTCGAGAAGGGCGAGGACTACTTCGAGTTGCGCGGCGTCCAGTTGAACGGCGTCGTCCGCACCGTGACCGACCCTGCTGAGGTCGCCGCCATCGGGGGCCGCATCGCCGCCAGCCTCCCGGATCTCCCCGGCGATGCCCTCGCCGACTATGTGGCGCAGGCCGCCCGCAAGCGCGTCGGCTTCATCGTCGAGCCCACCCGTCTCGCCTCCTGGGACCACCGCAAGCTCCGCTGACTAGCTGGGCCGGGCTGCCCTTGGAGAGCACACTCAGCTGCGGGCGTAGCGGAGGAAGTACCGCTGGACGAGTCGGCCCACGCCTTGGGCCTGGGGGACAGCGTGGGCGCCGTTGCTGGAGGCGTTCTTCGACACGATGGCGCTCTCCGGCCGGTCCAGGCATGTGAAGTTGCCGGCCAGGCGGGTTGGGGTGAAGGTGGCTGTGTTGGTGACCAGAACCCCGGGCACCATCCCCCAGACCCCCAGACCGATCTGTTTCGCGTGCAGGTAGTCGAAGAAAGCCGGCACCCAGGCGCCGGGGTCCGGGCCGCACGAGCCGTGTTTGGGCCGGCTCGAGGTGGCCCACTCGTCGACGAGCACCGGCACGGTGCCGGCTTCCTGGCCGAAGCTGCTGCTCCAGTCGGCATGTGACGTCTGGCCGTAGGGATGTACAGCGTAGGCGAGGTTGGTACCGGTGATGCGGTGGCTGGGCACCCCGCTGAGAGCCTCGGCGGCCAGCGGTCCCTCGACGATGATCAGGTTAGTGTCACCAGCGGCAGCCCGGACGGCGGTGACCAGTTGCTGCATGCCGATGTACTCGCGGCCGGCCACCGTGCCGCCGTCCTGCCAGGTGCCCCAGACATCAGAGGTGTGCAGCCGGGGCTCGTTGAAGACGTCGAACCACACCCGCGGGTTGTGGTCGTAAGCCGGGGCGAGCACCTGCCAGAACCGGACCGTCTGCTGTGTCGGGCCGCCTGCTGGCTGGTGACCCGACCACCGCTCGGTCTGCGCACACAAGATGACGTCGTTGTCGTAGCTGAGCGCGAGCCGCACTTCGCTGCGCACGGCAGCCAGGTACGAGGCGTTGTAGGGGGTCGCTGACAGCAAGTTGGCCGGGGCGACCATGAGCCGCACGTAGCTGGTGCACCACGTGGTGATGGCGGCCGTGATCTGGCGGCGGTCCTGGGCTTCCTGAGCCTGCCAGTCCCTGAGCGCGAGGCCGAACACAGTGATCCCGTAAGGGACCATCACCCGGCCGTGGGTGTCGAGCAGGCGGTTGCCGGAGGTATGCGAGAAGACCGGGTTCGCGGGATCGGGTGCGGAGCAGCGCCCGACGGGAACTGGCGGTTGCGCGGATGAGTGCGAGGCCCGGCACGCCGACACGCTGGCCGTCGCCAGTAAGGCGCCGATGACCGCGACCGCGGACCGGCAGCACCTGGTTTTCATGCCAGTGTGCTCTCCATGCGGAAGTGGCTCAAACCCTCGTAACCGACGCGTGTCCCGGGCGATGCCGTTGCCAGCTAGGCGGTATCACCAGGCGGCGGCTCCCAGGCTGGTGATCCCGGGCAACGGCGTGAATGTCCCGCCGTTGACCACGCCGACGCGGATCCCGCTCGGCGTCAGGATCCCCCCGATGAGGACCTTCCCCGCCGGGTTGGTCCAGTACAGAGAGATATCGCCCGGCGCCTGGCCCTGGAACTGGGATAGGCCGAGGATGCGTGTCGGCTGCCCGGTCCTGGCCGAGTACCGGATGAATCCCGTCGTCGTGTGGTAGCTGTGCCGAGAGCGCCCCGTGGTCGTCGTGTAACCGCAGACGATCGCGGAGCCGTCCAGTGAGATGATCGAATCCGTCACGCACTGGGAGACGTGGTCCTGTGATGTGGCGGGGGAGCCTGACTGACTCCCGCTGCCCTGGGACGTGGAGCTGCCCTCGACGACGGCGAGCCGGCTGTCCGAGATCAGGTTGTCACCGCCAGCAGCGGTGTCGAGCAGGCGCACGCCGGTGAGGTAGGACTTGTTCTGCCAGTCGAACGCGAGCGTCGTGGAGTCCGCCGCCCATGAGATGGACTCCGAACCATCCACCCCCGACCCGGTAAACCCACCCGGATCCACTGGGTCGGTCGACCCGTTCGTGAACCAGGTGCGGAACGCCCAGGTGGCCAGTGTGTAGACCCTGATCTCCAGCAGTCCCGGCTGGAAGTTCCTTTCCGAGTCCACTTCGATGGCGAGCTTGGCGCCGTCGGGGGACAACGCGAGGCCCGTCACTGCGCTGTCCTGCGGCAGCACCGGGACCGCGAGCCGGGTGAAGGACTCTTCAGCGCCGGACGCCCTCAGCCGCAGCAGGTAGAACGCTGGCTGCCCCGGCCACCGCACCGCGGGCCCCATGACCTGGCGCTGCGCGTCAAGGACAAACGTCCGGTCGTCGGCGGCCCCGGTCACGCCGACGAATGGTGTGTGCGTCGTGATCCTGGCGAGCGTGGCACCGGTCATGGTGGCTCGCACGACCGCCAGCGACGGGTTTTTGACCGCAACGTAATACGGCGGGACACCGGTGGAAGGGGCGTACGGGACCCCATTCCCGAGGAGGCCGGGCTTGCCGGACTGACCCTTTCCAGGCTTGGCAAACCAGGATCCTGCGGCCATGCTGCCCACGATGACGACGGTGACCGCTGCGGCCGCGGCCAGTGGTGCGACCCAGGCCAGCCAGGTCCGGCGCGCAAGCCCGGGACTGACGGACGACTCATCCAGCCGCAGCGGCGGCACCATGTCCGCCGTGATCACGTCAGCGGCGGTGCGGGTCGCGTCGCGGACCTGGTCCGCTGAAACGTTCATGAGTACTCCTGCATGCGTTGCCCGAGCGCCGCGAGTGCGCGGGAGGTGGCGGACTTGACGGTGCCCCGCCTGATGCCCATCGACCGGGCGGTCTCCTCCTCGCTCAAGTCGAGGTAATAGCGGAGCACCAGCGCTTCGCGCTGCCGAGGCGGCAGCGCCCGGATGGCCAGCAGCAACTGCCGGTGTACCTCACCAACGAGCGCGGTCGCCTCGGCGGATTCCCAGGGCGCCTCACCAGGGCTGCGGTCGTCACGGCGGGCGCGGGACCGCAGTACCATCCGGCAGCCGTTCAAGACGCTTGTCCGCAGGTAACCAGGGGCACTAGCGGTGTCACGCAACTGGCTCCACCGCTTATACAGCCCGAGGAACGCATCCTGGACGACATCCTCAGCCGCCGGGCGCTCGCCGAGCATGACGTAGGCGAGCCGGATCAGGCCCAGCGCATGTGCTTGATAGAGCGCGGTCACTTCCGGGCCGTGTACGTGCGCGGCATCTGCGGACATCACTGAGCCCGTACTGGGGAAACGGATCACATCAGACACGCGTGGGGATTCGGTTTCCACAAGAAAGAGATGCATACGGCGGTCAGAGGTTGCCTGCCATCCAGGAAATCATGGGGCGCGGCCCGGGAGGAGCCGGTGGCTCCTCCCGGGCCGCCTCGCGCGTGCGGCTCAGTTCACACTGGCCTGAGCAGATGCCACGTTCACCGTGGTGCCCGGCTTGAGCCCTTGCGGGTTGCCTGGCACTGTCACCACGAGCTGGACCATGATGACGGTGATCTGGTGGCTGGTCTCCATGCGGCGGTGCAGCCACAGAGTGCCGAGCCCGGCGATGGTCAGCTTGGTGTTCGGCGCCACGTTCGAGCCGACTCCGGGATGCCCGGCCACTGTGAGTTTCAGGAACACCGAGGGGTCATTGAAGGCCGGCGGGTTGCCTGTGGCCGACACCGCCGCCTTGATGGCGGCGGCCTGGACCAGGCCACCAAGCAGGTTCAGGCCCTGCACGGTCGATGTGGCCGTGGCGGATGCGGCCGTGGGGGTGGCCGTGCCCTGCACGGTGTCGGTCACCGTCCCGCTGGTGAGGATGCCGGGGATGGACAGCCCCGCGCCCTGGTTGGTGAGGGTCTTGCCGCCTGTGCCCAGGCAGGACAGCGGCTCGGGGAACTCCCGCCCCGCGATGACGGTCGTGCCCACGTTGGCCGACGCGCCATAGGACAGCCCGTCCAGCAGGCCGCTGACCGGGCCGCCCAGAGCGCTGTGGGCGAACGACACGACGATCTGGGTGCCGACCTTCGCGGTCGGGTTGGGCTGGGTCACGACCATGTGGATGGCGATGACAGTCAGGCTCGCGCCGGTGCTGGTGACCGTGGAGGCCTGCTGGTTCAAGACCACGAAGCCGATACCCGCCAAGTTGATCTTGGTGTTCGGTCCTGGGGTGGCGCTGATCGGTGTGCCCGCGACGACCAGGTCGGCGAACTGGGTGCCCGCGGCGCTCGTGCTGAACGAGCCCGGCGCGGTCTCGGTCGTGGTGCTCACCGCCTGGACGGCTGTCGCCGTCACCAGACCGCCCAGCACGTTGACGCTCTGGGTGGTGGCCTTGCTGGCCGAGGCGGGGCCGCCGGGGGTGGCCTGCGAGGCCGTGCTGGTGGTGACGGTCCCTGTGCTCAGCAGCGGTGGGACGCTGACCGAGGCGATGTTGTTGGTGTGCGTGACGCCAGTCTGGGATGTGCAGCCCAGCGTGGACAGCGCGGAGCGGCCCGAGGTCACAGTCGAGCCCACAGTGATCTGGGTGCCGTAGGCGGATCCTTGGAAGCCCATCTCTGCGGCTGCGACCTGCGCCATCGCCGGCGCTGCGGCGGTCAGCACAGACGCGACTAAGCCGGTCGTGGCCACCAGAGCGAGCAGGTACATCTTGCGGAACATGGTGTCTGCCCTCCTGCATCGAGGCGGAGGAGCAACAGTCGTGCCCCTCGCCGCCAACTTTGCAAGCGCTCGCCCTACCCAGCTTTCAGTTGGCTACACAGGGCGACTACCACGGGGGAGGTGCAGACCCATCCGCCCGGCCACGTACATCAGCCGGGTGAGCAGGGACGGAACACCAGGCGGGTGCTACATCATCTCGTCGGTGAATGGCAGCAGGACGGTCTTGGTCTCGGTGTAGGACTTGATGGCTTCGCGGCCGCCCTCACGGCCGATGCCCGACTGCCGGTAGCCACCGAACCCGGCGTGCGGCTCGAGTTGGTAGCCGTTGATCCCCACCGTGCCGGCGCGCAGAGCCTTTCGAACTGGATGGCCACCCGCGCCGCCCGCCGGTTACGCTGCACCTCATGAACGTGGGTCGTCTCAGCAGCGCAGCCCTTATGCTGTCCGGGGTGGCGGCGATCGCGAACCCGAAGGGGGTCGTGGCCGCGCTGCATCTGACCGCCGACGACGCGCGCGGTGTCGCCGAGACCCGCGCCGGGCTCGGCGGGACGTACGCGGCACTGGGCGGATGGGCGCTGCTAAGTCGCGAGCCCGCTGCGGATGTGGCAGTGGGAATGACCTGGCTTGGCGCGGCGGGGGTGCGAGTCGCAACGCGTAGTGTCGATCGACCGTCTGTCACTGCGGGCTACTGGGTCTATCTCGGGCTGGAGGTCGCCTGCGGGGCAGTGTCGCTGGCTTCGGCCATCGCGAGGCGACGCGGCATCAAGCATGCGGCCGGCCAGGGATCAGTGTCCTAGACGAGTAGTTCTGATGTGGTTAGTGGTCGTAGGCGGTCAGTGATCGTGGGACCGGCTGGCCGGTGCGGTGGTTGTGCCAGATGGCGGTGGTCATGGCCAGGATGCGCTGGGCGACTCTGACGGCGGCGCCCTCGAAGGTCCGGCCGCCGTGGGCTTCCAGGTCGAGCTGGCCTTTGAGGGTGTCGTTGACCGACTCGGTGAGCTGGCGTACCGGTTTGAGCAGGTGCTCGCCGGGCTGTGGCGGCTCGTTGCGCATGGAGGGGCGCAGCAGTTCGATGTCGCGGCCCGGCAGGGTGGTTTCGAACCAGTGGGCCCGGAAGCCCTTGTCGGTGATGAGCAGCAGGCCGGGGCGGCTGGCTGCCAGTTCGGGCTCGACCTCCAGCATCGCGGCCAGCACGTCCCGCTCGTCGAGCTTGGGGTCGGCCAGCGCCCAGGTGATGGGCATCCCGGCCGGGGTGGTGATCAGAGACCTGGGAGCTCGACGAGCACGAGGGCGCACCTGACGCGTTCGCACGGGCGGAGTCTGGTGTCTTGGCCCTGGCCAGCCGTTACGACGGCGTCGGCCTCCCGGACGGGGCCTGCCGTCTGGTGGTCCTGGCTGGGCTGCTGGTGGGGGGTGCACCTGCAGGAGCGGTTCGTCCAGGACGGCCTCAAAGCCCTGGTGGTTCTCACTGAGCGTGTCCGGGCCCGCTTGGCCCAGGGTGCCGGGCGGGCCACCCGTAACAGCGCGGACTTCGCGGCGGTCGTCATGCTTGGCCGTGGCCTGCTCAGCTTTTGCGGCCAGCCGGAGGTGCTGGCGGCCTGCCACCCCGAGCTCCGGGCGGAGGTCGCTTTCGGGCTGAAGGACTCAGGCCGTGTGCCTGCGTCTGATGCGGAGGAGGACCTCGGCCACTTCCTCGGGCAGGACGGGGAGTGGCGCGAGGCCGAGGGCGCTGATGCGGAGCCTGATTCGGTGTGGCTGTTCGGTTCGGCTCTGTGGGTGGGGGTGGGGGCGAAGTCGGAGTGCCGGGCCGGCGGTGAAGTTGACGTGGGGGGATGCCCGGCAGGCGGGCGGTCACCTCAGCTGCACCGCGGGCTCGGGTGGGGGAGCCGGTGCCTGGGGGGTTGTTCACGCTGCTGGTGGCGCCGCAGGACCGGGTCCATGAGGCGGCGGCGAAGGTGTGTGACCCTCGGGTGTATCTGGTGAAGCCCGGGGTTCTGGCGGAGTTGGCTGGGCGGCTGGTGGGTGCGTAAGGGGGCAGCCGCTCTCACTGCTCATCGGGTACATCAGTTCTTCCCACCCAGGCTCTCCATCTGCGACAGGGATTCTCCTACCTGCCGTTCCAGTGCCACCACCTCCTGGTAATGCGCTTGCAGGAAAGTCTTCTGTACTGTCAGTAACTGGCGCTGCAATACGGCCGTGAATGGACTTATGCAATGCGCCCAGACCGCCGTCCATCGGCTGTCGACGGCTCTTCTTGCTCCAGGCGGGAGCATGCCTCTGTACGAGTCGGGGGGGGGGTCGCGAGCTTGTCCAACCAATCGCTGAATCCAGTGGGCGTGGCGGCGTGCCTGCTGCCTGACTTCGAGCCATCCTCCTGCCCGAAGAAGGAGGTGTACACGAACCCCGGGTCAGTACGCTGATATCCTCTGTAAGTCATCCACCATTGTCGATGCGACAGGTGGAACCGCCAGGTTCACTGGGGTTTGTCGGCCTGAGCGTTGATCCGGTAATCGCAGGAGGATCCATCGGTGTGCGGTCTCTACAGGTGGAAGCAGGCAGGGGTCGGGCTTGACCTGGGCCTTTGCGAAGGGGCCCGATTGGGCTTGGTCGGGCAGTCCCGGACGGGGCACCATCGCTGCCAAGCGCACTGCTCCTGGT
>DASYYE010000560.1:0-12444 GCA_035946955.1 Streptosporangiaceae bacterium
CCACCGGGTCCGCGCTCACCTGGGTAAGGGCGTACCGCGTGAGGATCCAGGTGCTGGGTCCGGCCGGCTTGCGGGGAGTGGCGGGGGGTCCGGAACAGCTCGCGAGGATCCCCGCCAGGCCCGCGATCACGGCCACGGCAGCGACCCGGCGGCTGGTCGACGCGCCACGGGCCTCACGCCGGTCCCGCATCCCGTTGTTGTCTCCCCGCCCGATCGAACACCCACGAACCAGCCGTCTCAGGCTTGCCGGTACCTCACGAACCTAGCTGGACATTGGCTGTCATGCCACTGAGCGGGGTGGCGCTGCGGTGCCCGACGATCGTGATCGAGATCTGGTAGGCAAGGCCGTTCGACGTGTTCACCGGCGTCGGGGACAGTTCCTGCACGAACCCCTTCACGTTGTTGAGGCCGACCGCGGGCACGGAGATCGTCGCGCGCTGCCCGGCATGGACCGTGGCGGCCGCGCTCTGCGGCACCAGCACCTTCACCACCCACGCGTCCGAGATGCGCAGCGAGATCATGGGCAGCACCGCTGCGGCGCCGTTGCCGACCACGCTCGACCTTGGGCCCTGCGGCAGCAGCGAGAACGCGGGCTGCTGTGTCGCGGCCGACGGTCCCTGGGCCGAGTAGTTGTGGACACCGTTGGCGGTGACGGTCTCGCCGGCCTGCCCGTTGATCGCCACGACCGTGCCGGCCGCCGGCGCCAGGATCTCCGTGCCCACCAGCTTTACCTGGTCGGAGGCGAGCGTTGCCCTGTCCTTGGCCAGCAGGGCGTTGACCTGGGCGATGTTGGCGTGGCTGCTATGCGTGGCCCGCAACGGGTGCAGCGCCGCCACCTCGGCCGCGATGGCGGCGCGGTCGGCTCGCAGGATTTCGATCGTGGCCGAAGAGGTCTCGGTGGCGAGCACCGCGCCTTTCCGGACGTTCTGACCGAGGTGGACGAGCACCCGGCCGATCCGCCCGCTGCCCGCGAAGTTGAGGTCGGAGACGCCGGTACTGGTCACCGTGCCGGTGAAGCTGTGGCTGTCGGCACTCACGACTCGCGGGACGTACCAGGCCACGGCTGCCACGGCGACGGCGGCGAGCAGGATCGCCCCGATGCGCTGTGGGACGGTGACCGGCCCGCGGGGCCGTCTGCGTGGCTCGTCGGCGTACTCCGAGGGGTGGTCGTCGGCCGCTGTCGAGTTGGGGCGGAAGATGACCTGCTCGTGACGTGTGCCGATGTCCGGCGGGCTCAGCGTGCCCTGACGGTTGTGGATACCGGGCATCAGCGATGAGCTCATGTACTCTGGCTCGGCTTGCCCGGGGAACCCCGTATCGGTCAGGGATGTGTCCATGCCCTCTCAAACCCCCAAGTGACCACGTTCGCAGTGCCGCTGTTGGTGGGCCCGTCGTCCACCACAGCGGCGGCGCCCCGTCCTCTTGGGCGAACCCGCCCAGACCTCCCAGGCCCACTCAGTTCCTGGCGTTTAGGAATCTAGCATAATGTGCTAGGTGTATAACGAAGGATAGGCCAATAATCCGATGTATCAATAGTAAATTAACTATGAACAGAATTCTATGGTTTGGTAATGAACGGCGGCTCCGGCTGCTGGCCAGTACCTTGACCGAATGACCGTACCACCACGCGTCACCAGCAGACGGATACCATGGGTGATCAGGATTTATCATTAATCCCGACCAGTATGGTCGACAATTTATCCACGGTCCTAACCATGCCCGTAAGCAGACAGCACCCGCAGTGTCGCTTAGTGCGACGCCGCGATGATTACCAGCCCTTGGAAAGGCTCTGCTAAGGTCGAGAGCCGATATCATCAAAAAATGGACAGTTGATGGATATCACTATCCTTGCCGTGACCGTGGCTTTGCTTGTAGCGCTCATGGTCTGCTGCGTGCTCCCGATGTACGCCGACAGCGCGGAGGACCGCGGCGACGGGTTGACCACCGTGATCATCCCGAAATACGTACGCACACCGCCGCACCGGCCGCGGACATGGGCATTCCTGACGATCACCGCCGTGGCGGGCCTGCTGTTCCTGGGCCTGCACCACCCGAACCTGCCCGCGCTGTACTCGCAGGCGGTGAGCCGCGCGGCCGTGGCGATCACCCACAACCCGGCGACCGTGAACGGCTATGTCGACCGGCTGCGCCCGGCGCTGGCCTTCTTCGCAATGGCCTACGTGGTCGCCATCGCCATGGTGGTGCGCGCTGACCTCGGCAGGCGGGTGGCCATACTCTTCCATGGGGTGCTGTACCTGGCCATGACCATCCTGGCGCAGGTGCTCATGATCGTCGTCGGCATCTCGTCCGGCTGGCTGGTCGCGCCCTTCGGTATCGAGGCGACCCTGGTCAACCTGCTCATTGGCGGGCTGATGGTGATGCGGCTGACCTTCACCACGTTCGTGCTGCCTCGCTCCACCGCGGTGCGCACAGTGAAGCGCAACCGGTTCTGGGAGAACGCGCTCACCACCGCCGCCCTGATGGGTGTCATCTCGCTGCTCGTGGTGAGCTACGCCTTCCTGTCCGAGCAGTCCAACCTCACCTCGGAGTGGCAGGTCTTCCTGCCGCTCTACGCGGTGACCCTGCTGTTCACCCTGATGTTCGTGCCGCTGTGGGCGCTGTGGTGGACCGGCCGGAGGCCGCCCAAGCCCGGTGGCGTCAAGCCACCCGTAGATATCATCATCCCCGCGTACAACGAAGAGGAGAACATCGCGCGGCTGCTGCGCTCGATCGACGTCGCTGCCAAGCGTTACGGCGGCCCGGTCCGCGTGGTGGTCTCCAACGATGGCTCGATAGACAACACCGCGGACATCGCCGCCGCGGTGATGGCAGAGTTCCGCCACGCCCGGGGTGAGATCCTCACCGCGCCCAACGGCGGCCAGGCAGCTGCCCTCAACCGGGGGATCGCCGTCACCACGGCCGAGATCATCGTCCGCGTCGACGCTGACTGTGTGCTCGGCGAAGACACCCTGTACTACTCCGTGCCATGGTTCGCGGACCCGGCTATCGGCTGTGTCGGGGCGATGGAGGAGCCCAGGACGGACACGGTCACCTGGTTCCACCGGCTGCGCGCGCTCGAATGTGCGTTCCAGTTCCGGTTCGCCCGGCTCGGGCAGAGCCTGGTAGACGGCATTGTGGTCATCCCCGGCACCTTCACCGCCTTCCGGCGCGAACCGGCTGAGCTCTGTGGTGGCTTCCCGACCGGTATGAACGGGGAGGACGCCGACCTCACCATGCAGATCGGCCGCCTCGGCTACCGCGTGGTGGTCGACCCGCGGATCAGGTCCTATGAGGACGTGCCACGTACCCCCGGCGAGTTCGTGGAGCAGCGCACGCGCTGGGCACGGGCCGGGTTCCACGTCTTCGCGCGCCACATGCCCCTGCGTGCCGGGTTCGCCGGGCCGCGTGTGTGGTTCTGGTCGCTGCGCCGCGGCTTCGCGTGGTTCTCCATCCAGGCGGGCATGGTGGCACCGATCTTCCTGCTGGAACTCGCACTGACCCACCCGAGCTACCGCCAGAACGTCGTGACCTTCGGCCTGCTCTACATCGCTGGCGGTGGTGTGTCGCTGGCCGTCAGCCTCCCCTATGCCATCAAGTACCGGTGGTGGCGCGCCATCTTGTGGTCCCCCACCTGGTTCGTATACGCGTTCCTGCGGCGCCTGGCCACGCTGGAAGCCGCGATCTCCCTGCCGTGCCGGCCGAGCCCGTTCGCGGTGCCCGTGCGCAGCCTGTCCCCGGCGCGGCCAGGGACCAGGCAGGGCCAGGCTGCACCTGTCCATGCGGTGACACATAGGTGAACTGGACAGCTGCCGCACTGGTGGCGGCAATGCGGGAGGCGGTGCCCCCGGGACAGCCAAAGCTGGGCGGGGCCGACCTTGCTGAGCTGCGGCGTATGACCCGCCAGCTCGTGGCAACCGGCGATGGGCAGGAACTCCGCCGGTTCCTCGCGGTGGCCGACCGCGGTATCGCCGTCCCGCACCACCAGCTGGACACGTGGCTGGGGGGCCGTACGGTGCTGGTGACCGGCGGCACCGGCTGCATCGGCGCCGCGCTCATGGCACGCCTCACCCGGTACTGCCCGGCCCGGCTGGTCAGCGTCAGCCGGGGGGTGACCACGGACTGGCCGCGGCTGCCAGACGCTGAGTACGTCACCGCGGACATCACCGACCCCCATGCACTCGGCGCGGTGTTCGACCAGGTCAGGCCGGAGGTCGTGTTCCACTTGGCGGCGCAGCGCGACCCGGGTCTGGCCGAGCACGAGGTGCACCGGACGGTGAACACCAACGTGTTCGGCACGCGTAACGTGGCCGAGGCGGCTGAGCGGTCCGGCGTCACCGACCTGGTGTGCGCGTCCTCGGGCAAGGCCGTGCGCCCGTACTCAGGCGAGGTCTACACCGCATCCAAGCGCACCCTCGAGTGGCTGCTGGCCGCCGCCGCGGCGGAGAGCCCCGTCCGGTACTCGGCGGTGAGGTTCACCCATGTCATGGACAACTCGATCATCTACCAGCGGCTGATGCACGGGGGAGAGTCGGGTGTCGTCCGGCTGCACGAGGCGGACGTCGCCTTCTATGTCCAGTCCGCGCGCGAGTCGGCCGAGCTGCTGCTGTGCGCGGGTCTGGCCAGCCGCGCCGGCGCCTTGCGGGTGCTGGCACTGACTGACCTGGGCTGGCCGGTCAGCTTGCTCGGCCTTGCGCTGGGCGTGTTTGCGGAGACCGGGTGCGACGCGGCGGTCTACTTCAGCGGGCACGACGCCGGATACGAACGCACGGCCTTCCCCGGCCTGTACGACCCGCTGACCGCGGGCCAGGTCAGCCCGCTGCTGAGCGCGTTCGAAGCGGTTGACCTGGAGCCTGGCCCATGTCCCATGGTCGATGTCTGCCCGGTCGCGCCGATGGTCTGCCCCGGTGCCGATGACCTGCTCGGCGCGCTCGCGGCAGCAAGCCAGCCGTACACGGACCCCGATGAGGTCAGGGCCGCCCTCAGCGACCTGTCCTGGTGCCTGTTTGACGGCGCCATGAGCGTGACTCCGCGCCACGTGCTGGCCCGTGCCATCAAGCTGACCCAGCCGCACCTGCCCAGCCTGTCCGCCGAGCACCGGCGGATGCTGGACGTGATCACCCGCTACGCGGAAACCAGGGAACTCACCACGTCCGCCGCGCATAGCGCCGGGTAAGTCCGCCTGGTATCAGGGGGGTGCCCCTGGGGCACCCCCCTGGCTCACCGCCCCGGCAGCAAGGCTGCTGGCGCGTAGCTCCGCAGCACGCCGTCCAGGCCGATGTCGTAGATGGTGCCCTGCGAGACCGCTGGGGAGGCCCAGAAACCCTTGGTGGTGGGCCGTTGCGTCCAGCGGATCGCGCCAGTGGCCGGGTTGAACGCGTACAGGCGCCCTTCGTTGTTGCCAACCACGACCACCTGCTTGCCCGCTGGGCCGGTGACCACGGGGGAGGCGTAGAAGGTGTGGGTCGGCTGCACGTGCCAGAGGATGGCCCCAGTGGTCGCGTTGAGCGAGTACATGCCGGTGTCTGAGCCGGTGAAGAGGGTGTCCCCGGCCAGCGCGGTGCCCGACACGTCGCCGTTGCTGCCGACCACCAGCGCGCGGCTCCAGACCAGGCTGCCGGTGGTGAGGTCGATCGCGTACACGGAGTGGTCCTTGGCGACGGCGTAGACGACCCCGTCGGCGAACCCGTTGACCCCGGGCGCGGAGATGGTCGGCGCGGAACCCACATCGAACAGGGCCGTGCTGCTCGTGTTGTACCGCCACGCCAGGGCCCCCGTGGTGGCGTTGAGCGCGTAGACCGAGTCGTCAGTGTCCACGCTGCCGAAGACCAGCAGCGGGGTGCCATGTGCGTCGGTGCCGTAGGCCGGGGAGGACCAGCTACCTCCCGGGGAGACCTGGAACGCCGTGAACTGCCAGTCCAGGGCGCAGGATCCGTGGGTGTTGCCGGGACCGTAGACGGCCAGCTCCTGGCCGGGGGCGCCGGGGTCGGTGCCCTCATAGACCACCGGTCCTGACCCGTCAGGGGCGTCCACCACGACCGGGGAGGCCTGGATGAGCTGCCCGGTCTTGTAGGAGCAGAGCAGCGCGCCGGTCGAGGCATTGAGCGCGTAGATGGTCCCGGCAGTGGAGGCGATGTAGACCACGCCCTGGAACACGTCGGGAGAGGTCTCGATCGCCCCGCCGCCCTTGCCCGTCTTGAAGGTCCACACCGGCGTACCGCCCGTAGCGGGGTAGGCGTCGAAACTGCCGTTGGCGCCCGCGTAGACCAGGGCCTTGCCGAGCGAGGCGCTGGTGGCGACGGCCGGTGAGGTGAAACTGCTGGTGCCGAGCGTCGCGGTCCACCCTGCGGTCAGCGTGTGGACATTTGCCGAGCCGATCGTCGTGTCGGCGGAGACGCCTGAGTGCAGTGGGTCGCCGCGGAACATCGGCCAGTCCGCGAACGTACCGACGCGGGCAGGCGCATGTCCATGGCCGGTGCCCAGCAGCGGGAGCGCACCCGCGGTCCCCGCGACAGCGAGCATGCCGCCCAGGCAGGCGGCCACGGCCGCCGTCACCAGTGCAGGCTTGGACCAGATCATTTTTGGCATGAGAGCGCTCCCCAGCGTCAGTGGCACCTCAGGCCACCTGTCTTCCATCACCCAATAGGTCTTCCTGAGCGGGGCGAACGCTGTCAGATGCTATTGCAGCACGGCGCCCAAGACGAGAGGGTTCCTACAGGTGAGACTGGGTTTTTTACCCTCTGGCACGGCCGCTTGTGGCTGGCATGGGTGGCGCTTTGCCGAGCGGCCGACGTGGGCTACGGCTCCTCGCCCATGCGCAGGGCCAGCATGGTGATGTCGTCACGGATGTCGCCCCGGCAGAACTCCAGGGCCACCTCCTGGAGCCTGGCCAGGATCTCACCGGGCGGCCGCTCCGCCACCGCGGCGACCTCGCCGGTCAGCCGGTCGCCGAACGCGCCCGCCTCGCGGTTGCGCGCATTGGCGAGCCCGTCGGTGAACAGGACCAGCGTGTCCCCCGGGGACAGGTCTTGCTCGCCCACGCCCAGCTCGGCGTCACCGAACAGGCCCAGTGGCAGCCCACCCCCGGGCAGATGGAGGGCACTGCCGTCCTGGCGGGCCAGCACCGGGCCAGGGTGGCCCGCGCAGCTCAGCGAGACGTGCAACCCCGGGCCCTGCCAGCGCAGGTGGGCCACGCAGGCCGTCACAAAGCCCCCAGCTGGGCCGTCGGCCGCCAGGATCTCGTTCGCACCGGTGAGGACGGCGGCCGGGTCAGCCGCGGACCGGCCGACCACCCGGATCGCCTGCCGGGCCGCGGCGGCGACGGCGGCATCATTCGGGCCCTCGCCGCAGGCGTCGCCGATGGACACCGCCCAGCCGTCCGGGGTCTGGTAGACGTCGTAGAAGTCCCCCCTCAGCCGCGGGCCGCTGGCGGCCAGGTGCAGTGCGGCGAGGTCGACTCCGGGCACGTCGGGCAGGACCGGGGGGAGCAGGCTGTCCCGCAGCGTCGTGGTGACCTCGGTGTGCCGGCTCACCGTCCGCCCCACGGCGACCGCGAGTGCGAGCTGTTCGGCGAGCCCCTCGAGCAGGCCGAGGTCGGCCAGGCGGAAGGGGCCTTCTCGCGCCGGGCGCGCGAGCGTCAGCGCCCCATAGGTGCGGTCGCCCTCGGCGACCGGGACGCTCAGCACCGACGTCGCGCCCATGAGCATGAGCAGCGGCACCCCGCCGGGACCGTCGCCCAGCATGGCGGTGTCTTCCACGTGGGCGATGATCTGCGCACTGCCGGTGTCAGCCACGGTGTGGGGCACTGTCCCCTCGCCGGGGTCGCACGAGGCCACCTGGCTGGCGAGGTCGGCCGCGCGCTCCTCCTGCGGGCCCGCCACGAACTGGCGCCGCAGCTGGTTTCCCCTGAGCATGTCCACGACCACCCAAGCCGCGAACTCATCGGCCAGGAACCGGACGCAGCGCTGCAGGGTCACCGCCTCGTTCTGCGTGGCGTTCTCCAGCAACAGCCTGGTCACGGTAGTGACCAGGTCAAGCCGGCGGGTGTTCGCCGTCAGGGCGGACTTGGCCGGGGTGGCTCGGGTAGCGGCCTTGCGTGACTTCCCCCGGCCAGCCTTGGCTGGGACGGCGCCCCCATCAGGGGCAGCGGCCACCTCCGCGATGGCGAGGACGAGGTGGTCGGTGTCGCCCTGCAACCGCGCCAGCCCGGCCGTGAGGTCGCACTCCCTGGTCCCCTCGCCGGTCAGCACCTCACACCGGACATGCCCGGGGGCGCCGGTCCGGCGGGTGGCGGCGAGCTGGGAGTCGACAGCGGCCCGGGACGCCAGGTTGACGAAGGCCGTGAAGGGCTTGCCCGTGCCGTAGGCGGTGCCCGTGCCGAGCAGGGCCGCGGCCGCCCGGTTGATGCGCCGGACCGTGCCGTCGGGTTCCAGCAGCAGCAGCGGGACAGGTGCGTCGGTGAACTGGGCGTGCAACAGCCGGCGTTCGGCATGTGCCTGGCTGGTCGGTGGCGTGTCGCCTGGGCTGCCGCCACTGCCAAGGGCCGTGGCGAGCGCGTCGAGAGCCGCGTCCAGTTCGTTGAGCGCGGCGTCCAGGGCCGGGCGCAACTGGGCGTCCGGGATGCTGGCTGCCTGCCTGAGGCGGTCGCGCCGTTCCTTGAGCGCGGCCCACTCACCTTCAGGCTGGTGTGACTGTCCCACTGTCTGCGTCATGCGTGCCTCAACCCGCCGCGGCCAGGCGGGTGTCCACGACCCGGCGAGCGACGCCGGTGACCTTCATGTCATTGCGCTGGGAGATCGCGCGCATCCGCTCGAACGCCTCCTCGGCGCTGCACCCGAACGCGTGCATGAGGATGCCCTTGGCCTGGTCTACCAGGGCACGTGACTCAGCGGCGTCGCGGAACTGCAGCGCCATCCGCTGCACGTCACCATAGGACACCGTGTTGCCCACCACGCTCCCGCCGAACGCGACCAGCAGTTCGGCCAGGGGGAGCTGGCCGGTGCCGAGCGCACCGGGCCGCGTCCCGAACAGGGACAGGCTCACCGATACGGCAGAGGACCGCTGCGCCAGGGTGATGGTGGAGCGCACCCCCACGGCCAGGGCAGCACGGGTGTAGGCGGGCCAGCGGGCGTCGGTCAGCGTGTCCTGGCACAGGCTGGGAGTGCCCGCGCCGACGGCTTCGAGGCTCGGGCCCGCACCGGCCGCCACCTCCGCCTCGACCAGGTCGCATATGTCTGGGTGGCTGGCGGCCATAACCACCGGTTCGCCGTCTTCCCACACCGTGGCGCTGGCACCACAGCAGCCACGTACGTGCTGGGAGGCCAGGCAGGCAAGCTCGCTGAGCGTGCGTGAACGCGACTTGCCGGCCACGTCCAGCAGGCCAACGGTCTGGCGGGCAAGATCCTCGGTGTTCACGAGCCGCTCCGTCATGCCGCCGGGGAGGGACGGGGGCCACCGGCGGTCCTGTTCCCATGGTGCCACTGCATCTGGCGGGCCGGCACCCGCAGGCCGGCCAGGCTGGGCCGGTATCCCACTAGGGCATGCTCTCGAGGCACCGTTCCATGCACGTCAGCAGGTCTTCGGTGTCGACCGGCTTGGTGATGTAGTCGGTCGCCCCGCTGGTGAGGCTCTTGGCACGGTCTTCCGGCATGGCCCGGGCCGTCACCGCGATCACCGGCAGGTCCGCGAACCGGGGCATGGTACGCAGCGCGCGCATGGTGGTGTGGCCGTCCATCTCCGGCATCATCAGGTCCATCAGCACCAGGTCGATGTCGTCGATGGCCTGCAGGATCTCGATCCCCCTGCGGCCATCGGCCGCGTGGACCGCGGTGACTCCGTAGAGTTCCAGGACGCTGGTGATGGCGAACACGTTGCGCACGTCGTCGTCGACGATCAAGACTTTCCTGCCCTGCAGCGCGTGGTGTGGCCCGGCGGCGACTGGCCCGCGGCCCGCGGCCCGGTTGTCACCCATGGCCGGTGAGACCGTGGGGTCCGCCGCGCTGTCCGCGGTAGTGGCCACGGAGCCAGTTGGGTCGGTCCGGCTTGACCCGTTGCCTGACACCGCGGCCGAGCCATCGGCCAGGACAGCGGCCACGGCATCTACCTCAGCGCCTATGAGTGAGGGCTCGGGGACGGGACAGGTCGGCGGCAGGACCAGGGTGAACGTACTGCCAATGCCCAGCTGGCTGTCCGCACTGATCCTCCCGCCCAGGTGGGTGGCGACCTCGCGGCAGATGGCGAGCCCCAGGCCGGTGCCGCCGTAGCTGCGGCTGGTGTTGCCGTCACCCTGCTCGAAAGCACCGAAGATGGTCCCGAGGTTGTCGGCAGAGATACCGATGCCGGTGTCGGCGACCACGAAGGCAACGTCGCACTGCCCGTCCGCTGCCCGGCTCTGCGCAGCCTGGATGGTCAGGGCGACCCGGCCGGCATCGGTGAACTTGACGGCATTGGAGAGCAGGTTGGCGATGACCTGCCGCAGGCGCTGCCGGTCAGTGGTGATCTCCACGGGTATGTCCGGCGCGATCTCCACACTGAAGTCCAGGTGCTTTTCGGCGGCCAGCGGGGCGAACACGCTCTCCAGGTCGCTGGCGACGTCGGTGAGCCGCAACAGCTCCGGGTGGATCTCCATGCGCCCGGCCTCGGCCTTGGACAGGTCGAGGATGTCGTTGATGAGCTGGAGCAGGTCAGCGCCTGAGGAGTGGATCACGTTGGCGTATTCGACCTGTTTGGTAGTGAGGTTGCCGGTCGGGTTCTGTGCGAGCAGGCGGGCGAGGATGAGCAGGCTGTTCAGGGGCGTCCGCAGCTCGTGCGACACATTCGCGAGGAACTGTGACTTGTACCGGGAGGCGAGGGCGAGCTGGCGGGCCCGCTCTTCGAGTTCCTGCCGTGCCTGCTCGATCTCGACGTTCTTGATCTCGATATCGCTCTTCTGAACCGCGAGCTGCGTGGCCTTTTCGGCAAGCTCAGCATTGGAGCTCTGGAGGTCTTCCTGGCGGGCCTGGAGCTCGGCCGCCAGCCTTCGGGATTCCTCGAGCAGCGCGTCGGTGCGCGCATTGGCCATGAGCGCGTTGACGTTGACCCCGATCGACTCCCTGAGCTGTTCGAGGAAGTCCTGGTGGACCTGGGTGAACGTAGTGAACGAGGCTGCCTCGATCACCCCGAGGACTTCTCCCTCGAACGTGATCGGCATCATGATCAGGTTCGCTGGCGTGGCTTCGCCCAGCCCCGAGGACACCTTGATGTAGCCAGCGGGGACGTCGGTCACCAGGAGCGGCTTCTTGGTCCTGGCGACCTGGCCGACCAGCGACTGGCCGATCTCGAACTGCACCGGCGCGTCCTTCTCGGCCCGCAGGCCGTAGCCGGCGATCAGCCGGAGCTTGACCTCGCCGTCGGAGCGGTCGGCAAGGAAGAACGTGCCATGCTGGGCCCCGACCAGCGGCACCAGCTCGTCCATGATCACGTTGGCGACGGTGGTGAGGTCACGGTGACCCTGGATGAGCCCGGAGATGCGGGCCAGGCTGGTCTGCAGCCAGACCTGTTCGACATAGGCGTCGGTCTTCTCCCGCAGCGACTGGACCATCGCGTTGATGTTGTCCTTGAGCGCGGCGACCTCTCCCTCGGCCTCCACCGAGATCGACCCGGTGAGGTCGCCGGTGGCGACCGCGCTGGTGACCTCGGCGATCGAGCGGACCTGACGGGTGAGGGTCCTCGCCAGCTCGTTGACGTCCTCGGTCAGCCGCTTCCAGATCCCCGAGACGCCTTCGACCTCCACCTGGCCACCAAGGCGACCGTGCCGCCCCACGTCGCGGGCGACCCGGGTCACCTCGCCCGCGAACGACGAGAGCCGGTCGACCATCGCGTTGATGGTGTCCTTGAGTTCCAGGATCTCGCCGCGGGCATCGACGTCGATCTTGCGGCTCAGGTCTCCCTGGGCCACGGCTGTGGTGACTTCGGCGATCGAGCGGACCTGGTTGGTGAGGTTGTCCGCCATGAAGTTGACGTTGTCGGTGAGGTCCTTCCAGGTGCCGGAGACCCCCTTGACCGTGGCCTGCCCACCGAGGCGGCCCTCGGTGCCGACCTCACGGGCCACCCGGGTCACCTCGTCCGCGAACGAGGACAACTGGTCGACCATGGTGTTGATGGTGTCCTTGAGTTCCAGGATCTCCCCGCGGGCATCGACCCGGATCTTGCGGCTCAGGTCGCCGCGGGCCACGGCGGTGGTGACTTCGGCGATGTTTCGCACCTGGCCGGTGAGGTTGCCGGCCATCGAGTTCACAGAATCCGTCAGATCTTTCCATGTGCCAGCGACGCCGGGGACGTTTGCCTGACCACCGAGCCGACCTTCGGTTCCGACTTCACGCGCCACGCGGGTGACTTCGCCGGCGAAGCGGTTGAGTTGGTCGACCATCGTGTTCAGCGTTTCTTTCAGCTGCAGGATTTCGCCGCGCA